>JBILIE010000222.1:0-3121 GCA_044350115.1 Rickettsiales bacterium | reverse complement strand
CTAACCCTTGCCAATCGCCTTTTTCCAGTTTGGCGGTTGAGATACAAATCGTGTTATTATTAAGGTGCATCGCATTGGGTTGTGAGGCTTCATAGATGATAATTTTAGGCGGCTTTTTGCCATCGCGTGCATAAATTTCGGTGATAAATCCAATCAACTCCGCATCTTCTGGTGCTTTGGCAATATGTGCTTTGCGCGATTTATGCGCCGCTAATGCTTCTTTTTCTAGCCATGTGATTTCGTTGGGTTTGGGGAATGCAAGCTCCCAAACCGCCGCCATTGCCTTTAAATAATGCGTGAGGGGCTTAAGCACGTTGTGTGACTCCCGCCTCTGCCTCTTGCTTGCGTGCTATTTCACGCAGCACCGCCGTGCGCTCCTTCACTGGCGGATGGGATTGCTTTAGCTCACGCACAGATTTTGTAAATCCTGTCGGTTCGGGATCTGGCGGTGGTAAGGGCACGGGCTGATCTTTCATCACAGGATCCGTCGGTGCAATCTGACGCGGATTTTCGCGCAGTTCTTTCACCGATGTTTCAATTTTTTCTAACGCTGTGGCGAGTGCTTCAGGTTTTTTGGTCTTCTCGGCGGATTGTTTATCGGCGTCGCGCTCAAAATAACGCCCCATTGCCGCACTGGGAAATTCTGCCAGCCAGTTAACGCCATAGCCAATCAGGCCATAAACGGTGCTGATAGCCCAAGGTGCGCGCTCCACTGCGGTGCCGAGTTTATTCACGCCTTTCCACAGAATGGAATCTTTCCCTTCGGCTTTTTGATGCAAATAATTACCAATATTATTTTTGAATTTGGAAGTGAGATAGGTTGCTGCGACCACACTCGTCACAATCAATGCCGTCGTTGCTGCACGAATCCAGTTGCGCTGATTACGATGAGCAAATTCGTGTCCAATTACTGTTTCCAACTCGTCTTTATCCAGCTTCTCCAGCAATGCTGTCGAGAGAAACATCGTGTTAGATTCACGCATATAGGATGCATTAGGAAATCTGTTTTTATAGATAATCACCCTGCCAATATCATGCATCCCATAAAGGTTAGCTACGCCTTGTGTTTGCTGAAGCAAAGGGTTGTCGAATTGATGGTCAGCAATGCGGTATCCTGTCGCGCCCATATAGCGCAATGCCTGCTTTTCTGAGCGCGTGAGCTTGCCTGGCTCGGGCTTAGAAACCGCAGCCTCAATCTTATTCGCCAAATCGTAGAGATACATCCGCATGGTTACACATTAACAGGGCTCTGTTACAAGTTGATGACAGCGTGGTATCTTTTCTTTGCTT
Source organism: Rickettsiales bacterium (assembly GCA_044350115.1). Taxonomy (GTDB): domain Bacteria; phylum Pseudomonadota; class Alphaproteobacteria; order Rickettsiales; family JALZUV01; genus JBILIE01. The sequence goes on along the minus strand of JBILIE010000222.1, from coordinate 1,831 downwards.
TTTTTGCATAAATTTGGTTAATGTGGCTGCCTATGAAACCTATCGTACGCTTTGCTCCCAGCCCTACGGGCTATCTCCATGCCGGTAACATCCGCATGGCCATCATTAATTGGCTGTTTGCCCGCAAGTTGGGCGGAAAATTCATCCTACGGATGGATGATACCGATACCGAGCGCTCGCTGCCGGAATATGAAGCGGCGATTAAGCAAGACCTGACATGGCTTGGGCTGGAGTGGGATGATTACTTCCGCCAGCAGGATCGCTTTGCGCGTTATGAAGAGGCGAAGCAACAACTGATCGCCAGTGGCCGCCTCTATCCCTGCTACGAAACCTCGGAAGAGATTGAGCTGAAACGCAAAATGCTCGCCTCACGCGGGAAGCCGCCGATATATGATCGCGCCGCGCTCACGCTCACGGCGGAGCAAAAAGCCGCTTATGAAGCCGAAGGCCGCAAGCCGCATTATCGCTTTTTGTTAGAAGATAAGGTCATTGAGTGGAACGATCTCGTGCGGGGGCCTCAGCGCATCAACCCCGCCAATAATTCTGACCCTGTGCTGGTGCGTGCCGATGGTGTGCCGCTTTACACTCTCTGCTCTACGGTCGATGATGCTGATTACGGCATCACTCATGTACTGCGCGGAGAAGATCATGTGAGCAATACTGCCGTACAAAGCCAAATTTTCGAAGCATTGGGTTTTCCTGTTCCAGAATTTGGGCATAACGCATTGCTGCAAATGGCTGACGGAAAACTCTCCAAACGCAAAGGTGGCGGCGATATTAAAAGCCTGCGCGAGGCGGGTTATGAGCCAATGGCTATCAACAGCCTGCTTGCCCGACTTGGCTCGTCTGACCCGATTGAAACCTTCTGGACGATGGACGCACTCATCGCCCAATTCGACATCAGCAAATTTGGCCGTGCTTCGGCAATGTATGACGAAAACGAACTCGCTCGTCTCAACGAAAAACTCATCGCACAGATGGATTTTGCAGAAGCACAGCCACGCCTCACCGCAATCGGCATCACCGCCGATGAAACCTTCTGGAACGGCATCCGTGGCAATCTTCCCATGTTTGCCGATGCTAAAACATGGTGGGAGATTTTGCACCAGCCCATCGCCCCGCAAGCCGAAGATGTTGACTTCACCATCGAAGCTGCCAAGCTTCTGCCCACGGGCACATGGAACGAAGAAAGCTACAAAGCGTGGATTGAAGCCGTCAAAACCGCCACCAACCGCAAAGGCAAAGACCTCTTCATGCCCCTACGCCGCGCCCTGACAGGCCGCGAAGATGGGCCAGAGTTGAAAGATGTTTTTCGTTTGATTGAGCAGCAAAAAGCGCAAGCACGATTGATGGGCGTGGCGGCTTAAACAACCTTAATTTTGGAGCTATAAAAATGTTAAGTTATTTATTTCCTATGGTGTTAGTTTCGATGTTTCCCTTAACCTCGTTTTCAGAAGAAGTACTTCCGCAATGGCTCTATGATGAGAAGTTGAGAGAAATAATGAATGACTCGCAAGAAAGAGGAGGGTACACAAAAATTGAACTACTCACTTGTCAAAACTTACCCGCCATTAAGTACATTTTGCTTGAAATGTGACGACCCTATATGATGCACCACACTTTCGGGAGTGTACAATCTCAAAGGCGAAAAAGTTTGCGAGAGCAATTATTCTGACCTTCCTCACCTTTCTGACCCTAGACCAGATGGACCAGAGTGCACTGGAGGTGTCTCTGCTGAATCTATTGAAAAAGGGGCTGTCCTAGACAACGCTGGAATGTGTTATCTAGGATGTCATGAGAAAGAGTCGCATAAGTTGGTATAAACAGGAGC
>JBILIE010000044.1:0-9428 GCA_044350115.1 Rickettsiales bacterium | reverse complement strand
AAGCGCAATGGCAAGGTATATACAAAGATCATTCCAGATGCTTCCTCTGCCACATCCAGAGCATTACCCTGAGCATGACACCGCCAACCACACCGTTGATAGCGGCAAGAGCACCAACAATTCCTGTGGTAATTTTTCCCCATTTGGGTGCGTTGCTGAAGAAAGCAACACCAACTCCTGCAGCAGTCACCACAATACTTGCAAGAAACACCTTCCATAAAAATGCCCGTGTTTCACGCAGTTGTTCTGCTGCTTCTCGCTTTACCTCTTTAGGATCTTGCTCAACATGGAATGAAAGCCATTTCTCAGGCTTTTCTCCTTCTGCATATTCGCGATATGGTCGTGGGGTGTCTTCAGCCATACAACTTTATAGCATATCGGCATTGCTTTTTGTGTTATGATTCCATGACAATTTTGGTGCGGCAGAGCACTTGACCTTCCCCCAATTAGTGTGTATAAATACACACAATAAATAGTAGAGAGTTGATACGCCAGTTGGAAAAAGACGGCTGGGTGAAGGTTGCGCAGCAGGGTAGCCATGTGCAGTTCAAGCATCCTCATAATCAAGGCAGAGTAACGGTACCTCACCCCAAAAAAGACTTACCGATGGAACCGTAAACAGCATCAAAAAACAAGCAGGATGGAAATAAAATGACACATTATATCGCGATTATCCATAAAGAGGCGGATTCTGATTTTGGTGTGAGTTTTCCCGATTTTGCGGGCTGCATCACTGCTGGATCGATCATGGAAGAGGCGCGCCTGATGGCAAAAGAAGCCCTCGCCCTTCATATTCAAGGAATGCAGGAAGATGGCGATTCAATCCCCGCTCCTAGTAGCCTTGACGAAGTGCAAGCCGCTAGACATGAGGGCGATATGTTTATGATGGTTGAATACGCCCCACAACAAGATGAGGCGGTGAAGCGCGTGAATATTACCCTCACCCATAGTCTGCTGCAACAGATTGACGCTTATACGCAACAAAAAGGACTCACACGATCTGGATTTCTTGCCTATGCGGCAAAAGCACTGATTGATAAACATACGCCGCAGTAAGTGACATCTGCTAAAATTTTTCTTGTTAGCTTAACGATATTTTGTCATCATCAAAAAGTTGCGCTCATAAAGCGGCAATGCAGGGTAGTAATAATATTTTTTGAAGGGGAATCACCCATTATGCCTTATTCTCGTTCTTTTGTGCGCCGCACTTCTGTATTCATCATGATGACTATGATGAGTACTTTGCTTTCTGCCTGCGGCGGCACCAGTAATGAGATGGATGATTGGTGGTATAACCAAGCCTACGAAGCACCCGCAAGCTAGGCCGCGTTCACAAAATCTACTATGCTGCACTGCAAACAGCGAGTTCCTGCGCTTCCGCTGCTCATGTACATAAAGTACGTTCCGCTGCGGTTCTCGTAACTCTCTGTTTTCGCTAGCAGCCTAGCGATTTTGTGAACGCGACCTAAGGTGCGGCGCCATCAATCTTAAAAATCTGGATTATCGTAATAGGCGGGTGGCAATATGCCTGCGGTTCTGTCGGCGAGAATGGCGCGGAAACTTGGGCGTGATTTAAGCACGGCGTACCATTGTTTTGCTTCGGGAAAATGATTCCACGGCACATCGCCCAAATAATCCATGGCTGAAATATGCGCGCCAGCGACAATATCTGCTAAAGTGAGAGAATCCCCTGCCAACCATGGCTGGTGCTCGGTGAGATAGACAATATAATCGAGATGGTAATCAATGTTGCGCTTGCCTTCACGCAGTGCATTCGTATCTGGCGCCCCTTTGCGCGCTAGCCGTTTGAACACTTTTTCTGTTAATAATTTATGAGAAACATCGCGCTCAAAGCGTCCATCAAACCAATCCACCAAACGGCGGATTTCGGCTTTCTCGCTCAGCGTTCTGCCGATAAAATTGGGGCTGGGGTGTTTTTCTTCCAGATATTCTGTGATGGCATAATTGCCGACAATCACCTCGCCATTTTCTTCCACCATCACTGGCACTTCGCCCAGAGGGTTTAAGTTCAAAAAGGCAGAGGAATGTTCTTCCCACGGATTCTGTGTTTGCAGGCGAAATCCTAACCCTTTTTCTGCCAGAATCATCCGAATTTTGCGGCAAGCAGGGGAAAGTGAGGTGTGATAGAGGAGTCGCATCAGGCAGCAGATTTCATCGGATCAGTGGTTACAATTTGCTCGCTCGAAGGATTGCGCGAGAAGCGCTGTAGATAGGCAGGAACCACCATTTCTAGTGCTGTAGGCTTTATCGTCAATGCGGTAAACCCGTCGCGCTCTGGCTGAACAAGATTATCGTGCTGTAGCAGCTTCACTTGATCGCGCGTGAGAATAGGGCGTGGCATCCACTCGCCAAGGAAACCAATCATTTTTGCCAGCGGGAAGGGGATGGTCAGTAGCCGCGCTTTATTGCCTGTAGTTTTTACCACAAACTCCATCAATTCGCGGAAGCTATAGGTGCTGGAGCCGCCCAATTCATAAATTTTCCCTTGGGTTTCTTTGCGCGATAATGAAGCCACAATAGCCTTTGCCACATCCACCACATACGCAGGCTGAAACAAGGTTTTTCCTCCACCAATCAGCGGCAGGAAGGGAGAGAAACGCGACATACAGGCGAATTGATTAAAGAAGTTATCTTCTGCCCCAAAAACCACACTTGGGCGAAAGATGGTCGCAAGCGGGAAAGCCGCCATCACCGCTTTTTCGCCCGTACCTTTACTGCGCGCATACACCGATTGCACCGCCTTATCGGCGCCCAATGCGGATATATGCACAAAATGCTGTACCCCCATTTCTTTTGAAACTTTCGCCAAACGCTCAGGGCATTGCGCGTGAATGGCAGAAAAACGCTGCTTGCGCTTTTCAAACAGAATCCCCACCAGATTGATCACGGCAAACGACCCTGCAAGATATTCCTGCATCGTGCGTGGATTGGTAATATCGCCACGGCGATAAATCACTTTATTTTGATAACCCAGAGGCTGCAGATTAGCACCGCGATGCGCTTTGCGTGAAATGACCTGCACGTTATATCCAGATTTCACCAGCTCCTGCACGACATAACGCCCTATAAAACCAGTTCCACCAATGACTGTGACAAGTTGTGGTTTCATTATTTTCTCCCCAGATTGGTCATGAATATAGTGAAGGAACTCCGCTGCGACAAGTGCAAGTCGGGATTGACAAGCAATATTGCCTGACTATAGTGCGCCTTCTCTTTCGGGAGCCCAGGTGGCGGAATTGGTAGACGCACTAGCTTCAGGTGCTAGCGTTCGTAAGGATGTGGAGGTTCGAGTCCTCTCCTGGGCACCATTTATAAGTCTTTGATAGTCCAATAAAATCCAAGACAACAGCAGAAATCCTAGGTATATTGCCACTTAGAACTCCGACGTAATCCAGTTGGAATTGATAACATCCGGCAATTATCTGGGTACTTTTCTGGGTACCCAGTTTTACATACCCAGGGATTTATGCAGTTATCTGACATCACGGTGCGTAACGCGAAGCCAAAAGAGAAAATGTACCGCCTTAAAGACGGCGACGGGCTGTTTCTTCAGGTTGACCCCAAGGGCGGCAAATACTGGCGTTTACGCTACTTCTTTATGTCAAAAGAGAAAATGCTGGCGCTGGGTACTTATCCTGAAGTTTCATTGAGCGAAGCGCGCGCAAAACGCCATGAGGCCAGAAGGCTGCTTGCCCAGAACAGCGATCCTGCCGAGCATAAGAAAGAGACTAAACGGCAGGCTGTGCGTAATGCGGAAAATAATTTCCGCGCCGTGGCCGAGGAATGGCACGAGACTAATAAAGCCAAGTGGTCGCCGGATCATGGCGCTAAAATCCTTCGGCGGTTGGAACTGCATGTATTCAGCGCCCTGGGCAATCGTGCGGTGGCGGATATTAAGCCTAGTGAATTATTAGAAACGCTTCGGAAAATAGAAAAACAGGGCACTACGGAAATTTCTCACCGCGTATTGCAGACCTGTGCTGCCATTTTCCGCTATTGCATTGCTACGGGTAAGATTGAGTATAACCCGGCTGCCGATTTGCAGGGGGCTTTGAAAGCGCATAAAGCCAATCATTATCCGGCATTGCAAACGAAAGAGATACCCGAATTTCTGCGAAGGCTGGAAGCTTTACAAACCACTCCGCTGAATAAACTGGCGATTCGGCTGCTGCTGATTACTTTCGTGCGGCAGGGGGAGTTAAGGCAAGCCCAGTGGAAAGACATTGATTTTAAGGCCGAGCAATGGCGCTTGCCCCCGGAAACCACAAAAATGCGTGATGAGCATATCGTGCCGCTTTCCAAGCAAGCGATTGCCCTGCTGATTGAAATTCAGAAAATCAGCGGCGGAAGTCCGTACCTCTTTCCCTCCCAGAACCGGCAGAAGAATCCGATTATGAGCGAGAATACCATTGGCGGCATTCTGAAAAAGAAGATGGGTTATAAAGGCCAGATGGTAGGGCATGGCTTCCGCGCCCTGGCTTCCACCTCGCTGAACGAAATGGGATTTTCTGCGGATGTGATTGAGCGCCAGCTTGCCCATGCCGAGCGTAACAAGGTGCGCGCTGCCTATAACCGCGCCCAGTATTTACCCGAAAGAAAAAGAATGATGCAGCATTGGGCGGATTATATTGATAATGCCGCCACAGGTTCAAACGTGCTGATCGGGAATTTTAGCCACACAGCCAGCTAAATCTGTAATGTAAAGGTTACGCTTTACATTCTTTGTCCATTAGCGTATAGCGTGTAGTACCCACTGCAAAGTGGGTACGAAAGGGAACACTACTATGCAACAGGACGAAACATTTGGGAAGACACTTAGGCGATTGCGGGAAGAAGCAGAAATCTCTCTCCGCACATTTGCCAAGATGGTTGACCGCACACCCACTTATATATCGAAAATCGAACGCGATGAGTTAGACCCTCCTGCGGAAAGCGTTGTTAAAGAGATGGCGCGGATTTTACGGCAGGACGAAGATGCGATGATTTCACTGGCGGGACGGATTCCCTCTGATCTGCCTGAAATCATCCGCCAGCAACCGCGAGAAATGGCACTCATGCTTCGTACCGCTAAACGCTTAACCCCCGATCAGTTGGATGAGATTAACAAATCCATCGCGGGAATGGCCAAGAATAATAAGGAATAAGAAACTATGCCCCGCTTTCTCCCAGAAAAAGAGATTCAGGAAGCCGCACAGGATGTGCTGGAATCCTTTGAGAGAAAGCGGGGCATTTTCCGCGATTTTGTGCCAATCGACGATATTGTCGAGCAGGATTTAGGCATTCATTTGGAGGTGTTTGATAACGCACTCCTGCCAGTGCAGTTTCATGGCGAAGTGCTGGGCTATATTGATATGCACACTAACAGCATCGGGATTCACGAGTCTATTTTACCAGAAAATAAAGGCAGTGAGGGGCGCTATCATTTTACACTGGGGCATGAAGTAGGTCATTTTATTCTGCATAGAGAAGAGATTTTAGCCAGTGCCGCGCAGTTTAATTGCTTCGAGCAAGAGCCAACCCGCCATCGGGACGGTGAAAACTGACATCAGCCATGTGCCTGCTAATGTGCTGATGGCGGAAATGCAGCGGAGGATGCAGCCCTGAAATTACGGCTCAATTTTCCATAGCTTATTCAGGCTTCTGCCTCTAATTTGGAATCCATTGAATTAGGGGCAGATATGGCACAAGCGGCAAAAATTGAAACGAATGCGAGAATGACGCTCCCCCAGCTTGAAAAGCACCTCTGGGGCGCGGCGGATATTCTGCGCGGGCGGATTGATAGCTCGGATTACAAGCATTACATCTTCGGCCTGTTATTCTTCAAACGCCTGAGCGACGTGTGGCAGGAAGAATATGAGGCACGCATGGCGCAATATAACGATGCTGCGCTTGCCGCCGACCCGGAGGAACACCGCTTTCACATCCCCGCCGGTGCCTTCTGGCATGAGGTAAAACAACACACCACCAACATCGGCGAACACCTTAACAACGCCTTCCACAAAATTGAAGATGCCAACTTCCGCCTGAAGGATATTTTTCAGGATGTGGACTTTAACAACAAGCAACGCTTCCCCGATGCCACCTTGCAGATGCTGCTCCAGCACTTTGATAAATACCGCTTGTGCAATGCCGATGTCAGCGCGGATATGCTGGGCAATGCCTATGAATACCTGATCAAGCAATTCGCCGATGATTCCGGCAAAAAAGGTGGTGAGTTTTATACCCCTGAATGGGTGGTGAAGCTGATGGTGCAGGTGCTTGCGCCCGAAGAAGGCATGAGCGTTTACGACCCTACCTGCGGCTCTGGTGGTATGCTCATCCAATCCTATCATTATCTTCAGGAACACGGAAAAACGCCAAATCCCTTGCGCTCTATGGGCAGGAGATGAACCTGAACACCTGGGCAATCTGCAAAATGAACATGTTTTTGCATGATATTGACGATGCCATTATCGAGCGCGGTGATACCCTTCGCAGCCCCCGCAACCTGATTGCTGAGGGCAGCAAAGGCCTGAAACAATTCGACCGCGTGATTGCAAACCCGCCTTTCAGCCTCAAAGAATGGGGCTATGAATCCTGGAGCAAAGGCGATGCCTTCGGGCGCGATAAATACGGCTGCCCGCCGAAATCCTACGGCGACCTCGCCTTTGTGCAGCATATGATCGCCAGCCTCAAAGACGGCGGCAAGATGGCGGTGGTGCTGCCGCATGGCGTGCTGTTCCGTGGCGGCGGTGAAGGCAAAATCCGCGAGGGGATGCTGAAGGATGATATTGTGGAAGCCGTCATCGGCCTTGCGCCCAACCTGTTTTATGGCGCGGGCATTCCCGCCTGCATTCTGGTGGTGAACAAAGCCAAGCCTGCCGAAAAACGTGGCCAGGTGATGATCATCAACGGCGCAGAGGAATATAAGGAAGGCAAAGCCCAGAACTTCCTCACTGCCGAAAACGTGACTCGCTTCGTGCAAACCTATACCGGCTGGCAGGATGTGGAACGCTTCGCCCGCGTGGTGTCGATGGCCGAAATCGCAGGCAATGACTACAACCTAAACATCGCCCGCTATGTCCACACGGCGGAAGATGCCGTGGTGATTGATGTAAAATCCGAACTCGCCACCCTCAAAACCCTGATTGCCGAGCGTGACAAGGCCGAGGTCGCAATGCTCCAACACTTGAAAGGACTGGGATACGATGACTAAAAACAATGTAAATCTGCATCATCAAACATTTGAGTCGATCAAACATCTGAGCGCAGATGGCAGTGAGTATTGGTTGGCGCGTGATCTTTCCAAGGTGCTGGATTATTCTGAATACCGCCACTTCCAGCCCGTCATCGAAAAAGCAAAAGAGGCCTGCAAAAACAGCGGCCAGCCTGTGCAAGACCATTTCGAGGATGTCCTCGATATGGTCGAGATCGGCTCTGGCGCTAAAAGAGCGGTGCAGGATGTTCACCTCTCGCGCTATGCGTGCTATCTGATTGTGCAGAATGGCGATTCCAGCAAAACCGTGATTGCCAATGGCCAGACTTATTTTGCCATGCAAACCCGCAGGCAGGAATTGCAGGACGATGCCGCCTTCGCCACACTTTCCGAGGACGAACGCCGCGTGATGCTGCGTAACGAACTCAGCGAGCATAATAAAGCCTTGGTGGCCGCCGCGAAACAATCGGGGGTGGAAACCTCGCTCGATTACGCCATTTTTCAGGATCACGGCTATCGCGGGCTTTATGGTGGCAGAGGCGCAAAAGACAAACGCGCCGCGAAGCAGGTTGCATTGCCGCCACACGGATCGCTGCATGATTATGTGCCGTTCTATTTCGCCCCGCGCTCGCCGATGCTTGGTGCAAATCATACGAAAACAATCCCAAATGCACGGCCTCAAGAAGAAATCCTTCATTTGGTTACTACCGCGCAGAGTATTGCCAATGCAGACATTCCTTTTGTGTTCTACGATCATCATGCTGTTAAGGAATATTCTGCCCCCTACAACAACCTCAATGACCTTTGTAAAATTGACTGGGAGCTATTCTTCGAACCTCCGCTTTTGGGAGGCTACTCAAAGATCTGGAACAGTACATCAATGGGTAAGAATCCCAAATGGGTTAAACGCATGGAGGTTAGAATGGCAGAGTTTCTGGTGCATGAACGATTGCCGTGGAATTTAATCAAAGGGATTGCTACTATCAACGAAGAAAAAGCAAAAGAAGTAGAGGAAATTCTGAAGCATCACCAGATTGATACACAGGTGAAGGCAAAAAGGGATTGGTATTATTAACATGGCGATTCAAATTACTCGCGGGGATTTGCTGCGGCAGGAGGTGGATGCCATTATCAACACCGTCAATTGTGTTGGGGTGATGGGTAAGGGTATCGCCCTGCAATTCAAAAACAAATGGCCTGAGAATTTTAAACACTACGAAAAAGCCTGCAAAGCAGGCGAAGTGCGCCCCGGAAAAATGCTGGTGCATGAACTGGGCAGGCTTGGCGGCAAGCCCAATTTTATCATCAATTTTCCTACGAAAGACCACTGGCGTGGCAAATCACAGCTTTCGTTTATTGAAGAAGGGCTGGATGATTTGGTGCGCGTGATCCGAGAGCATGGCATTACCTCTATTGCAATGCCGCCGCTGGGCTGTGGCAATGGAGGGCTGAATTGGTCTGTGGTGCGGCCACTGATTGAGCGTAAGCTGAATGCGCTGGATAATACGCTCGAAGTTCGATTGTTTGCTCCCAACGAGGCTCCTGAAGCAGCAAGCATGATTATACGCACCAAGCGTCCCAATATGACGGCAGGGCGAGCTGTGTTAATCAAACTGCTATCTGCATACAGAGAAACGGGTTACCTGCTAAGTAAGCTGGAAGTGCAAAAAATAGGCTATTTTGCGCATGTTGCAGAGGTATTGCCTCGGCTGAACTACAGTAAAAACAGGTATGGACCTTATTCAGAGGTGCTGAACCATGCGCTGCTGAAAATGAATGGCCATTTTATCACTGGTTTTGGTGATAACGATAAATCTGAGGCGCAGATTTCCGTGGTTGAGGGTGCTATCAAAGAAGCCGATGATTTTCTTGAAAATGAAGCGCATGCCTTGGGAGCTTTCCAACGCATTGGTAAACTCATTGATGGCTTTGAAAGCCCCTATGGTATGGAGTTACTGGCAACCGTGCATTGGGTGGCCGCTCATGATGTGGCCATTCCCACAGTAGAGAATGTAGCGCAAGGGATCTGCTCATGGGAGCCAAGTAACCCTGCATGGGGCAAGCGCAAAAAAACACTCATGTCAGAACAACATATTCAAGTTGCCCTTGATAGGCTTAAAGAAACTGACTGGCTTCAGTAGGTTTGTATGTCCGAATATCTCCTCGCTGAAAAACCCTGTATTGACGAACTGGTGGCTTTGGGCTGGCAGTG
>JBILIE010000043.1:0-9496 GCA_044350115.1 Rickettsiales bacterium | reverse complement strand
GTGCCAAATTCAATACAAATCAATATCAGCGCCACCAATCGACAAGGCATTAATGCTCTACCAGACAGCAATCTAGGAGAGTGGCTACAACATCATTTACTTGAGACCAGTTATGAATGTTGTTTGCTTTATTCTCCAGAGCAGGAGGCATTCTCACGGCTATCACTTAAACAAGATTATGACCTTCATGATGAGCTTTCTTCCCCTTGTGACTTATCGGGTGGTTATCAAGGAAGCATTGCGCTCTATAAAGAAAAAGGAAAGCATAATCAATTTTTGGGTGAGTACGATTCCCTCAAGAAAATATATCACTGGCAGCCTCTGTCACGCGTTGAGCATCGTCTTGGGGCTTCCAGCCAAAATTATAATGCTTACTTAAATTGTGCTTACGCACTCGCAAACCTCTCAGATGCATTGGTTTCGTACCAAGAAAAAAAATCTATGCACCATTTTGGAAGCAAAAAATTGCCCAGCTCATTTATGCACGCTTATGAAATATTTGAGCAAGGCGAATGGTTTGAGACATGCTTTAATCAGCTTTCTCATAACTCCAGCCAACCGCATTTGGGGACATTATTGAAGTTGGAGATTTTAAAATTCTATGCTTAAAAAACTACGAGAATGAATTAACATTCGGGATATTATAAAACTCTCTGAGCAACAACCTTTGCTAGGCTCATCGCATTCAGCCAAACTTCATCAATGCGCGAGGTAGAGGCCCAGTCGCTGGTGGCGGCGATTTTCTGGGTGGGATCGCAGTAAACACCTGATTTCTCTGTCTCATCCACAATCGCATATTTCCAGCGATGGGTGGAGATGTAATCGGCACTTTCGCAATTTATACCTGTGACGGCTTCAAATTGGGTCAGGAGCAGTTTTTGCGCTTCGTCCATATCGTCGTCGATATGCTGATCGGCCCATTCATTGCGCGACAACGCGACGAGGCAGGTAACGTCGTAGTTTCTGCCCGGTTTGGTGGAATTGACGGATATCCATTTAATTGGATTATCGCGCACTTTAGCGGCGATCCATTGCTTGTCCCACGGTTTATTGAAGCCGATCATCAGCGAATAGCAGCCATACATTTCTGCTTCATGCAGCGGGGTGGGATCGGGCAAGGCGACATGCAGTAATTTCAACGTTTGTGCGGGGGGAGCGGTAGAAATCACCCAATCATATTCGCCGAGAGGGTTGCCTTCTTTATCATGCAACACCCATAGCTCATTCTGTTTTTCTGTTAAAGGGGCGATTTCGGTGACAAGCCGAATATCAATTCCTTCCGCCATCTTTTTACATAAGGAATTCATATTCGGTACCGGCACTAAGTGCGATTCAAACCAGATCCGCTTGGTCGGCTTTTTGCCGATTTCGAGGCTGATGACTTTCCCGCTCCACTGCGCAATCAAACCTTCTTCGATATGAGGTTGTAGAAATGCCTGAAATGCCTTGCTGCGTGCGGTGAAAGTATGTGCACCATGGTCGAAATAATAAGGGTCAGCATAGCGGGTGGACATACGCCCTCCCACGCCGCGTGCTTTTTCAAACACCACGACATCGGCATGATTTCGCAACTGTTTGGCCAGTGTCAGGCCAGAAATTCCAGCGCCAATAATGGCAATTTTCTTTTGCATCATCCCCTCAAGATCAGCGCCAAACTGAGAACCACAATCACCGTGGCGTTACGGCGAAGTGTATAAAACCAATCGGGCAAAATTCCCGCATCACGCAGTGTTAAATCCAGCGCGAGTAAATATAAAAAACACAATGCTTGCATAAGAAGTGCGAGGGACGGATGCAACGACAATAGCGACACCCATGCAAGCAGAGCAACGACATTGCTGGTAATCAACAAATTGCGCGAGCATTGATCGGCAAAGAATAAAAACGCTGCCCAATGAATGCCGCAAAGAAACGAAATAATCACCGCGCTATAGGTAAGAGCAATATGCTCGACGTCCACGCCTTGCATAGGCAAAGAGAGCGAAATGGCAGAAGCAACCAAGGGCAAAGTGCCGCTATAGGTAAGTATTTGTTCGAGAGGGAGGTTATGTTTTTGCATGATCATTGCTTACATTTATCCGAACAATATTTCACCTGTTCCCATACTTTCTCCCATTTTTTGCGCCAGGTAAAAGGTCGCTCACAGCGCATACAAATTTTGCTTGGGAGGTTGGCTTTCTTTATTCCTTTAGGCATCTGCGTCTCCATTGTGGAGAAATGCTGTTTTTTCCGCCTTATTCCAATATTGAAAAAACCGCTTACTATCACTGGATTTTTTGAAGGTCGCAAAGGCTTCGTCTGGCACTTGATGCACCATCATTTTCGTCTCTATTACTGCGAGATACTTGCGTAACAACGGCTGGTTTGCGGTTGGCACATAAAGCTCGGTAGGGTTGAGTTGTGAGAACGCCTGCAACACATTGCCTCGCACAATTTCAAGCGGTAATTCGCAGAGTGTTTCGTAGATAAAAATAAGACGTTTCAGGCTGTAATTTGCGGTGCGGAAATACTCATCATCCCAGATAAAAACGGCTTTCGTCTCCGCAGGGGCAGACGCAAAAACGGGATGGGTAATTCGCAAGGCTTCGTCATGCAGCCAAATGAGTGCTTGGGTCATCACGCACCGCCTTTTTGGGGAAAGAAACGCAGATTCAGACTCTCATAACTAGCATGAATATCCGCATTATTCTCGGCAGAACAATCCACGATTTTGCCAAAATATTTTTCCACATTTTCGAGGTTAAAAATATAGGGTTTATAACTGAAAGTGCTGGCCACCCATTGCCACGAGAGATTGTTGCTGGCCAGATCGCCATCCAACAAATGATGCAAAAACCACTGCGCCCCTGCCTGCCATTTCACATGCCGAAAATGCACCACATAACTCGCCAGATACATCCGCGCATGATTATGCAGATACCCTGTGTGAATCAATTCCTGAATAAAAGCATCAATACACGCAATGCCTGTTTTTCCTTCCGCAATATCCTGCGGTAATTCATCGGCATAATCCTGCGGGGTGAAGCCTGTTTTATAAGGCTCCACATCCTCCCACGCCCATTGCGGATGTTGTGCCAATACATGTTGCCAGAAATCTCGCCAGCCGAGTTCCTGAATAAATTTAGTGATTTGCACTGGCTGGCTACATTTATTAAGCGCATGATTGCGCACCTCATTCAGGCTTAAAATACCATGGCGAATATAGGGCGAAAGGCGGGTAATATGCCCATCGCCAAAATTACGGGTGCGAGCATAAGTGATTGGTTCTATCGCCGCCAGTTTCATGGCTGCTTTTTGTCTGCCACCTTGAATATAGCTGCGCTCACCCGCCGCCCAAGGCGCAAGATCTTTCACATAAGCCACCAGCTCATCAGGATTTCTAAACTGTTTTTGCAGTATCTGCATTTATTGCACCTGATATTTTTTCAGCGTTTCGAGCGGAATATATTTCAGTGCTTTTTTATGTGTGGCTTGCAATTTCACAGGAGGTGCCACACTGGCTTCTTCCGCCTCTTTCCAGCGAAGCGCACACAGGCACCAGCCATCGCCTTCTTTCAGGCCGGGGAAATCATATTCTGGTCGCGCTGTTTGCAGATTATTCCCGCGCGATTTTGTAAATTCCAAAAACTCATCCGTCACAATAGCCGCCACCACATGGCTGCCGCTATCGGCCTTGCCCGTGCGACAATAGCCGTCGCGATAGAAGCCTGTGAGTGGGGCAGTGCAGCATTCTTCCAATGGTTTTCCGAGCACATTTTTGGCTTCGGCATCTTGCATAAAAGCTCCTATCAGTAAAAGTAATAACGCTATAAATCGCATGAATCATACCCTAATTTTTTGAATCGCCATGCGGCAAAATAAGCATAGAGTTTTTCTACGAATGGCAATGCAAACGGAAGCTTTAAAATCAATGCCAGCAACGGCCAAAGCCTTGGCAGCGCTTGCCATATCACTGCAAAAGCGGCAACGCCCTGATGCATTTTTCCTACGTGATCTTCCACATGCAACGCCTTCAAACCGTCTTTCACCCCATAGCCGCGCTGCACAAAAGATTCCGGCGCGACTGTAATATCCACCCACGCAAATTTTCCCGCAGGGGCAATACGAATATAATGCTCAATCTCACGGCGACACAGCCCGCATTTACCGTCGTAAAATACCGTAATCATAAATTGCCTTCTGCCATCTTCTGCAAGCTGAGTGCGGCTTGAGCGCGAATCTCCGCTTGTTTTTCATCTGTAAATTTATCCCATGTTGAAAACACAAAAGGCATCCGCTGATTGCCCCGAAATTTATCTTCATGCCGCACCATAAAATCCCAATACAGTGCATTAAACGGACAGGCTTTTTCACCCGTCATTTCATTGGGATCATAATAGCATTTTTCGCAATAATTGCTCATTTTATGGATATATTTCCCGCTTGCAGCATAGGGCTTACTTGCGACGATACCACCATCGCCAAACAGCGCCATACCCAAAGTATTAGGCATTTCCACCCATTCATAAGCATCGGAATAGACCGCTAAATACCAGTGCTGCACGGCCTTCACGTCCAACCCTGCAATCAGCGCGAAATTGCCTGTAATCATCAATCGCTGAATATGATGCGAATAGGCATGGTCGCGTGTGTGCCCCACTGATTCTGCCATACAGAACATTTTGGTGGGCGCACCCCAATAAAAATCGGGTAATGGCGTGGTGGCGTTTAAGTAATTTTGCTGGCCATATTCGGGCATAAAATGCCAGTAAATCCCACGAATATATTCCCGCCAGCCGAGGATCTGACGGATAAACCCCTCCACCGCATTGAGCGGCGCGGTGCCTGCATGATAGGCTACCTCCGCCATCTGGCAAAGCTCCAGCGGCAGTAACAACCCTGCATTCAGATAACTCGAAAGCAGCGAGTGATTCAAATAAGCCTCGCCCGCCACTATCGCATCCTGATAATCACCAAATTGTGGCAGTAACTTGGCCATAAAATGCTCGGCTTCCTGCTTTGCCTGAGAGCGCGTAACGGCGAAATGAAACGGCTGCAATGCTCCAAAATGATGGCCAAAACGCTCCTCCACCAAACGCAGTACTTCTTGCGTGATCGCGTCTTTGGGATGGCTGATGCGCTTGGGCGATTGCATCCCTGCCTTTGGAGGCTTGCGGTTTTCGCTATCGTAATTCCATTTGCCGCCCAATGGTTTGTAGAATGGGGGCTTGCCTTTCGCATCCAGCAAAATCTGATATTTCTTTCGCATTTCGCGGTAAAAAAACTCCATCCGCAGCTGTTTCTTCTCGCCCACCCACTCCGCAAATTCTGGACGGGAGCATAAAAAACGATCATCCGGCAATAGGTGCACTGGGCAGAAATCCCATGCCTTAAACATCACCAGCACTCGCCATTCGCCAGGTTCCGTCACCACTATTTCGCTTGCGCCTGTTGCTTGCAATGCGCGCCTGACTTCACCTGCAAAACTCCCTGTATTGGCAGGATCGTCTAATTTCACATAACGCACCGTGAAACCCGCTTTCGTGAGCGCCTCCGCAAAATGCCGCATCGCCGAAAATAAAAACGCAATTTTTTTGGGATGATGCGGCACATAGCTCGCCTCCTCCCTCACTTCACACAACAAAATCACATCGGTAGATTTGTTGGCACCGCGCAACGTCGCAATGGTCGGCGAAAGCTGGTCAGCAAGAATAAGACGAAGCAACGTCATTTACACACTTTCGTCTATCAGCAGCTTGGTTTTGCGCTCATGTTTTGATTTTCGGCCAGATACTCGTTTGCGCCATAGTTTAAAGCTATTGGGCCTCAGATTCTCCCGCATGATTTTGATGACTTCCGCCTCAGAAATCCCTTTTTCTTTTTTGATACTGTCAAACGAAATCTCATCCGCCCATGCCATGCGGATGATGGTATTGATAAAAGCTTCGGAATGTTCTTGCATATTTTTTCTGCCCATTACTTAATAACTGAGGTCATGAAGTAATAATACTTACGATTTCGTAAGTATTAGGGAATAATTCACTATACTATATGATATAAAACAATAGCTATTCATCAAAAAAGGTATTTCGTATGAAAATCAAAGATCGCGTTGAGTTTAAAAGCAAAGCTCCTGTGCTCACTTTCTCTGCAACCGATAGCGTCATTGATGCAGTGCGCGTTATGTCAGAAAAAAACTATGGCGCGAGCGTGATTGTCGATAACGACAACAAACCCATTGGCATTGTGACCGAGCGTGATTTTATGCGCCGTTTGCTCGCTAAAGGATTGGATGCAAATACCACGCCCATCAGCCAAATTATGACACGCGACCTCAAACTCGCTTCCGCCGAAGACGAAGTGGTGGATTGGCTGCGTATTATGTCAAATGAGCGTTTTCGTCACTTGCCAGTGGTAGATGCTCAGGGAAAATTGCTCAATTTGATGTCACAAGGTGATTTTGTTTCTTACACTTGGCCGCAACTTCTGGGCCGCGCGAAAGATGCAGTCGCCAAAACTTTTATGGAGCGTTTTCACCTGCATATGATTGTGGGCGGAGTGATGCTTTATAGCGTGGTGATATTGCTCGTTGTTCGCAATATGAAATGAGGGCTCACGCGGCAAAATTGAATAACCTGTTACTCATAAAGCTATAGTGCCTCACCTTTTGCCATCTTCCAAAAATTCTTCCAGTCGCGGTCTATTACAGGGCGACGAGTATTCACAAATCCTGCATGGCGGTTAGGTTCATTGGGATATAGCTCTATCGCCCACATGGGTTCCAGCGAATTGGGCAAGGTGCCGAATCGAGCATCGGCAATGCGGTTTTTGTCTTCAGGTAGGGGAGTTAAATAGCTGTCGGAGAAGAACTCAAAATCTTGCAAATCCTGTGTTTGCAGTGGGCTGAGATTTGCAAACATTTTATTATGTGAACTTACATAAGGCACGCTGCCGCCTTCATAAACCCGCACCCCAGCCCAAGGGCTAATATGCGCCGCATCGATATGAATCCGGTTATCCGCAATATATTGCATGCGCCATGCCCAGAGATTCCCAAAAGAAGGCTTGGTTTCGGCGTGTAACATTTTATGCCCACGCGCTTTGGCGATCACTTGCATCACGACTGCGGAAGCCTCGCGTTGGTGAATCCCCAAGCCCCAATAACAACAGGCAAAGGCAATCGCCATATACAGTGTGCGCCTGCATTGCCAGAGGCTTGCCATTAACGCTGCCGCCAGCAAAGTGAGCGTAAAAATAGGGTCGATAATCGAAATTATATTCCATGAAACCCGCTCATACGAAAGCGGCCAGTAGAGATGCGTGCCGTAATTCGTCATCGCATCCAACGCTCCATGCGCGATAATCGCTATCACGCTTAAAATATACAGCGGCGCAAATGCAACCTCGCGCTTGCGCCATTTTAGAACCCACCAAAACACCCCCACCACAAACAATCCCCAGAGCGGCGAAAAGGGAATCGCATGAGTAAAATGACGATGAAATTTAAGGCTCAGCAGTGGATATTCTGCGGAGCGAATCAGCACGTCTAAATCAGGCGACACCCCCGCCAATGCGCCTACGAGCATCGCGCCATGCTGCGAAATGCCCTTTAGTCGTAATGCGCCTGCAAAGGTTGCGCCGAGTAAACCATGTGTGATCGGATCCATAATTTTTACGTTCCACAAAAAGTGTAATAAGGGAGAGATGAAGGCGCTGGCGGCTCGCTATATTCTGCATATTCCACCACCTCTGCGAACGGTTTTGCCAGTGCCGCAAGCAGGCGGTGCATCACGGAGAAATCATGGCGCTCTGTGGCGACCACAAGCGCTTCTTCTACCCGATGATTGCGCGGTATAATGGCAGGATTACTCGCTTGCATCAGGCAGCGCGAAGACTTCAGCGGTTTGGTGTTGCGCGCCAATCGCGCCTGCCAACGGCGATGCCCTGCAACAAAATCCGCATCCGCCGAATGTGCCGCTTCAGGGTCGAGATGGCGGAAAGTGTTGGTATAATCCGCCTGATGTTGCTGCATCCATTCCAGTAAGGATTCTATCAATGCGAGATCTTCCACCTCCTCGCCAAAGAGCCCCAACTTCGCACGCATTCCTGCCAGCCAATGCTGACTGAAAAGCGTATGGAATTTACCGAGAGCCTCTTGTGCGAGCGTGTTTGCCTTAGAAGGTTCTGCATCTAAAAGTGGCAGCAGCGATTCCGCCAGCCGCGCCAGATTCCACTGCGCGATGGGCGGCTGATTGGCGTAAGCATAACGCCCTTGATGATCAATCGAACTAAAAACCGTTTGCGGATGATACGCATCCATCATCGCACAGGGGCCGTAGTCGATTGTTTCGCCTGCAATACTCATATTATCGGTATTCATCACGCCGTGAATAAACCCTATCAGCATCCATTTTGCGATTAATGCGGCCTGACGTTCAACCACTGCGTCGAGCAGCGCAAATGCAGGGTTCTTTGCCGCTGCTCTCTCAGGATAATGCCGCAAAATTGCATATTTTACCAACGCGGTTAGCTCTTCCTTATTGCCGAAACTCGCTGCATATTCAAATGTTCCCACACACAAATGGCTGGCCGCGACGCGTGTCAAAATTGCGCCTTCTAACAACGTTTCGCGCATCACAGGCTCGCCGGTTGAAACCACCGCAAGGCTGCGCGTGGTCGGAATCCCCAGCGCAAACATCGCCTCACTCATGATATATTCACGCAGCATCGGCGCAAGTGCCGCACGACCATCACCACGTCGCGAATAGGGCGTTTGGCCAGAGCCCTTCAACTGAATATCGAAGCCATTTTGTTCACCCAACAAATGAGCGCGGCCATCGCCCAGTTTATTAAAATGCCCAAATTGATGCCCCGCATAGGCCATCGCCAGCGGTTGCGAATCGGGCAATAGCTTATTCCCTGACAAACATTCTGCTAATGCATCATCTTCTGAAAGCGTGAGCCCCAAAGTGGCGGCCAACGCATGATTCACCACCACAAGGCGCGGTGCGACCACAGGCACAGGCTCCACCGCCTGATAAAACATCTTCGGCAGTTGCGCGTATGAATGTTGTAAATTCCAGCCCGCAGGGTCAGGGGTCATTTTACGCCTTCATTTTAGGGCGCACACGGCTCAATCCACCATCTACCGCCAGCACTTGCCCTGTAATCCAGCTATTTTCAGGATGCAGCAAAAAGCAAATCGCCCGCGCCACGTCTTCAGGTTTGCCCAAACGTCCCAGCGCATGCATCGCTTCTGAGAATTTGCGTGAGGTTTCATTGCCTGTCAGTCCCGCCGTCATGGGCGTTTCGGTCAACCCGGGAGCCACCGCATTCACCCGCAAATTTACTGAAGCATACGTCGCCGCCGCCGAGAGCGTCAGGCCAATCACTCCTGCTTTTGCCGCCGCAATCGCTTCATGATTCGCCAGCCCTTCCATCGCCGCGGCAGAGGAAACCAACACAACCGATCCGCCCGTATTCATGTGCTTACCCGCCGCTCGCACCGTCGCAAAAG
>JBILIE010000220.1:0-3180 GCA_044350115.1 Rickettsiales bacterium | reverse complement strand
CGCATGGAATCAATTTAAATGCGCGGCGATTATTGTCGATTTTGGTACTGCCACTACTTTTGACGTGGTAAACGAAAATGGCGTGTATAGCGGTGGGGTAATTGCTCCAGGGATTAATTTATCGCTTGAAGCACTGCATGTAGCGGCAGCAAAACTCCCCAATATCGCTGTGCAGCGCCCCAAATATGCCATTGGCCGCACGACTGAAGCGGCGATGCAAGCGGGGATTTATTTCGGCTATCTTGGTCTCATTGAGCGTATTGTGGCGGAAGTGAAATCGGAAATGAACGGCACCACGCCACTGGTGTTGGCAACGGGCGGCCTCGGCGGATTATTTAGCAAAGCCAGCGAGGTGATTGATCATTACCTCCCCGATTTGACGGTGGAGGGGCTCCGCCTGACGGCTGAGTTATACTATGCCTAGGCGCTTTTTCTTTGCATACCCGCTCACTCTCCTTTAAAGAAGCGCGCTATGGCTTTTAATTTCAATGAATACAATGACGAAATCCTGTTTGTTCCGCTGGGCGGTTCAAATGAAATAGGCATGAATCTCAACCTCTATCGCTATAAAGGCAAGTGGTTGATGATCGATTTTGGGATTGGTTTTGCCAATGATTATCTGCCAGGCGTAGATGTAATTGTGCCCGATGTTTCGTTTTTAGAAGAAATCCGCAAAGACCTTGTGGGGCTGGTGTTGACCCATGCGCATGAAGATCATATCGGCGCGATTCCTTATTTGTGGGAAGAATTACAATGTCCAATTTATGCCACGCCATTTACGGCAGCAGTGCTGAATTTGAAGTTGGAGTTTGATAAGCTCAAAGGCAAACTCAAGGTGAACGAGGTGGAAGTCGGCTCGCGTTTGCAGGTGGGGCCGTTTGATCTGGAGATGATCAGCATCACCCATTCGATCCCCGAAATGCAGGCAGTGGCGATTCGTACCGATAAAGGCACGATTATGCATACGGGCGATTGGAAGCTGGATGCAAACCCGATGCTGGGGGAAGCGACCAACGAAAAATCGCTTACAGCTTATGGCGACGATAATGTGCTGGCGATTGTCTGCGATTCGACCAACGTATTTGTGGAAGGCGTTTCAGGTTCGGAATCGGATGTGCGTCGCGAATTGGCGAAACTGATTAGTCAATGTAAAGAGCGCGTGGTGGTGACGACTTTCGCCTCGAATTTGGCGCGGTTGGAGTCGATTATTCTCGCCGGTGTGGATTCGGGAAAGCGCATTGTCTTGGCAGGTCGTTCGTTGGGTAGGATGATTATGGCAGCACAGGATAGCGGCTATTTTAAAGACATTCCCGAGATGCTGGACGAAAAAGCGATGCGCGATATTCCGCGTTCGGAATGTATGATTATCTGCACGGGTTGTCAGGGGGAGCCGCGTGCGGCACTCACTAAAATTGCACGCAGTGAGCATCCGAATATTCGTTTAACTTCGGGGGATTCTGTAATTTTTTCTTCGCGTGATATTCCAGGCAATGAATCGCGCATTGGGCATATGCAGAATCAGTTGGTGAGTATGGGGGTGGAGGTGTTGACCGCCTCCGCGCATGATATTCACGTTTCAGGTCACCCTGCCCGTGATGAATTGGCGCGGATGTATCAGATGGTGCGCCCGCATATTGCAGTGCCAGTGCATGGCGAAGCCCGCCATTTGCACGAACATGCAAAACTTGCCAAACAATTCCAAGTGCCAGAAACAGTGGAGGCCAGCAATGGCGCGGTCATCCTGCTGGCCAAAGGTAAAGCACAGCAGGTGGGGATGGTGCAATCGGGATATATTGCGATTGATGGTAATAGTCTGATTGCAACGGATAGCCCCATTTTTAGCCAGCGTCGTCGGATGCGTGATGATGGCGTGATCTTTGTCTCACTGGTGTTGCAACAAGGCGACCTTATCGCCAAACCAAATTTGCAAGCCCCCGGTTGTTTGGATGCAAGATCGGATGCTGATTTGCTGTCAGAATTGACGGACGAAGTGGAAGATGCGGTGACTGAAACACTGGCAAAAAGAGGAATGAATCTGAAGCAGATCGAAGATTCTGTGCGTCATTCCATCCGTAAAATCATCAAAAAAGATTTGGGCAAACGCCCGATGATCGAGATAGCGATCACTACTGTTTAATAGCGGATTGGTAATTGTCCTGCATTAGCGACTTCAGCGGCAGTTGCGGCGCGTGCTGCGTTGATACGATCTGTGGCAGAAGAGGCAGCAGCAGGGGGATTAGCCAAGATTTTTTCAATTGTGGTAGATTTTGCGGCTGCTGTAGTGAT
Organism: Rickettsiales bacterium; assembly: GCA_044350115.1. Classification (GTDB taxonomy): domain Bacteria; phylum Pseudomonadota; class Alphaproteobacteria; order Rickettsiales; family JALZUV01; genus JBILIE01. The sequence goes on along the minus strand of JBILIE010000220.1, from coordinate 894 downwards.
CGGCGCGGGAGATGCTTGAGTCGCTTGAGGTGGTGCTTGCAATGGTGGATTTGGCGAAACTGTAGCTGCATTATCTGAAGGTGCGGCACTGCCTTGCATTGGCTGAGTGTCTGATTTGCTATCCAGCTTTGTTGCCACTTCCTTTGTGTGGATGACTTCTTTTTTTTCGTGCGTTTTGGGGGCTGTTTTCTTTTCGGTGGCCTCTGGATATGTTTTTTCTTCCGCAGAGGAGGGGAGCGCTGTTTTAGCTGACACAGGATCATTGAGCTTGTATTTCTCGATATAGCCTAATTCATGTGCATGTTTACAATCTCGTTGCACTTCTTTCTCTTCGATATATTCATTCACGCCTTCATAAACGCAGCCTAGCGGCGCCCCGACGACTGCGCCGATGCTTCCTCCCGCCACAAAAGCGGCAATGCAAGAGGCAAGCCCTATAGAGAATCCGCCGAATGTGCCTAGCGATAATGCTGCGCCAATGGCTCCTGCAGTGACGACGAGTGCAACGCCAATGATACCGCCGATAACAAACCCACGTATGGCACCCTCCCAAATGCCGTGGAAGGCGCCAGACCAAAAGCTTTTATCTTCGGGGCGCATGGCCATGGCTTACGCTCTCCCCAATGCTGGTTCAGCAGGTGTTGATTGTAATGCACGATTGACGAAAGAGGGATCCTTTGCCACCGGTGCAGTAATGGTGCGACTATTGGAACCTGCCTCCAAAATAGTATTCAGGTATTTAGGATTGGGTGCAGCGACAGCAGTGGTGGGGGGGCGATCGCTTGCCGCTTCTGCGATGGGTGCAATAGAGGGTATCACCCCTCCATTGGCCGCAATCGCTGCCTTCATTTTATTCGCAGGCAATAAGGGAGAATCTGGCGCAAGCGGAGGATA
>JBILIE010000042.1:0-9588 GCA_044350115.1 Rickettsiales bacterium | reverse complement strand
TGGGTTATACGAGAAGGCATAATCCAGAAAAAATCCTCTTTTTTTGTCTCTACGCTTATTTATGATGCTATTTTAGCGGGCACAATGTGTTGTGGAAATTGTGGTTGAAAATCGCAAGAAAAGGATTGTTCACAAAGTGATCGTCGCGGAGCAGTTAGGAGTTTCCCATAACTTCACGGCAATGGCTTTTAGCGGTGCCTCGAACATCTGCGGGCAAATTTCTTCCAGCAGATATTTTGCCATATTTTCTGCCGTGGGATTGGTGGGGAGATAATAGATTGGCTGAGTGGTTGCGCCCGCAATGGCCTCGCCTAATACGCGATCCTGATCCCAGAGAATCGTCTGGTGATCCCAATGGGTGTCAATCCATGTGCCCAATTTTTCTTTAATCACACCGAAATCCACCACACGCCCTAAGGCGTCCAGTGCGGGTGCGGTGACAGTCACCTCCACTACATAACGATGTCCATGTAGATTTCTACATTTGCTCTCATGCAGTTTCACACGGTGCGCGGCATCAAATTCTAAGCGGCGGGTAATGGCGAGTTGGGTCATAAGGTGCCTTTTATCATAGCCGTTGAATTAAAACATGAAAAGATTAAACTGCCATCAATGACAGCAAATAATAAACTTCAAGCCATCGGCTGGCGGGAATGGGTGAGCCTTCCGCAACTAGGTATCCCCGCCATAAAAACGAAGGTGGATACGGGGGCGCGCACCTCGTGTATCCACACGTTTAAACAAGAAGAATTCGAGCGTGATGGCGCGCAGTGGATTCGTTTTTGGGTGCATCCTTTGCAAAAAAATACCACGCAAGAAGTGGCCTGCGAGGCGGAAATTATTGATAAACGCTATGTGCGCGACTCTGGCGGGCATCGGGAGTTTCGGCCAGTGATAAAGACCCTTGTTTCTCTGGGAGATCGTCAGTGGGAAGTTGAAATCACGCTGAGCAACCGCGAAAATATGCTATTTCGGATGTTGCTTGGCCGAACGGCTATGCTAGGAAAGCTGGCAATTAATCCCGCGCTTTCGTATACGCAGGGGAAACCTGATGAAGAAACGCTGAAACACTATTATCCCTAAGGCAGTATTATCATGACCGTTAAACCGATGAAAATCCTCATCATGGCGCGCAATCCCAAGCTTTATTCGCATCAGCGTTTGGTGGAAGCGGCGAAGGCGCGTGGCCACAGCATCCGCATTATTAATCCACTGCTTTGCTATATGAATATCACCTCTAACCGTCCCTCAGTGCATTATCGCGGCGGGGAGTTGATTAGCGATTATGACGCGGTAATTCCACGTATTGGGGCTTCCGTCACGTTTTATGGTACGGCGGTGCTGCGCCAGTTTGAGATGATGGGGATGTTCCCGCTCAACGAATCTATTGCCATTGCCCGCTCGCGGGATAAGCTCCGTTCGTTGCAATTATTGGCGCGCAAGGGCATCCCGCTGCCGGTGACGGGCTTCGCCCATTCGCCGCAGGATACGGACGATTTGATTAAAATGGTCGGCGGTGCGCCGCTGGTGGTGAAGCTGCTAGAGGGTACGCAGGGCATTGGTGTGGTGCTGGCAGAAACGAATAACGCGGCGGATTCGGTGATTAAAGCCTTTAAAGGCCTTAAAGCCAACATTTTGGTACAGGAATTTATCCGTGAGGCACAAGGCACGGATATTCGTTGCTTTGTCGTGGGTGATAAGGTGGTGGGGGCGATGATGCGCACTGCCAAAGAAGGAGAATTCCGCGCAAACTTGCATCAAGGCGGTTCGGCGAAGCTTACCAAAATTACACCAGAAGAACGCAGCATTGCGGTGCGTGCAGCCAAGATTATGGGCTTAAATGTGGCGGGTGTGGATTTACTCCGCTCGAATCATGGGCCATTAGTGTTAGAAGTGAATTCCTCACCTGGGTTGGAAGGTATCGAGAAAGCCACGGGAAAAGATATCGCTGGCGAGATCATCCAATTCCTCGAAAAGAACGCCCAGCACGGCAAGACGAAGACGAAGGGGAAGGGGTAAGGAGTGGCGAGTGGCGAGTGGCGAGAGATAACCCAAGCGGCGCGGAATGCTTACCAAAAACTTGCGCTTACCTCTGATGCACAACGCAATTCCGCGCTGGTGGCATCGGCGCAAGCGATTCGCAATCATCAGGTAGAAATTTTAGCGGCCAATGCCAAAGATCTCGCTGCCGCGCAGCATTTAAGCTCTGCAATGATTGATCGCCTTACGCTGAACGAGCAGCGCATAGAGGCCATGGCCACGGGGCTGGAGCAGATGGCAACCTTGCCCGATCCGCTCGGCAAAGTGTTGGAGGCATGGGATCGCCCGAATGGTTTGCATATTCAAAAAGTATCCATCCCGCTGGGGGTGATTGGGATTATTTACGAATCGCGGCCGAATGTGACGGCAGATGCGGGCGGGCTATGCATTAAGTCGGGAAATGCGGTGATATTGCGCGGCGGATCGGAAAGTTTTTATTCTGCTCAGGCGATTCATGCCTGTTTGCAGGAGGGCTTGCGGGCAGCGGGTTTGCCGCAGGCGGCAGTGCAGCTCATCCCCGATACGGATCGCGCATGGGTGAGCGCAATGCTCACCGCGCATGGGCAGATTGATGTGATTATTCCACGCGGCGGCAAAAGCCTGACCGAGCGGGTGGCGCAGGAAAGTCGCGTGCCAACGTTGCTACATCTCGATGGTAATTGTCATACTTATATTCATGCGAGTGCGGATAAAGCCAAAGCGATTGCCTTGCTGGTGAATGCCAAAATGCGGCGTACAGGCATTTGCGGCGCGACGGAATCACTGGTGATAGATCGTGCGATGATATCGTGGTTGCCAGCGCTATTAGATGCATTGCAAAATGCAGGCTGTGAAGAGTTTCGTGGTGACGCAGAGGCCTGCAAAGCAGATGCACGCGTTACGATTGCGAGCGAGGAAGATTGGGGGGCGGAATATCTCGCCCCCATTATCTCGATTAAAACAGTGGATGATGTGGAAGAAGCAATCGCGCATATCAACACCTGTGGTTCACATCACACCGATTGTATTGTGACGGAAGACGAAAACGCTGCCGCAAAATTTCAGCGCGAAGTCGATTCCGCCATCGTGATGCACAACACCTCCACCCAATTTGCCGATGGTGGCGAATTTGGTTTTGGCGCGGAAATCGGTATCGCCACAGGTCGCCTTCATGCGCGCGGGCCAGTGGGTGCGGCGCAACTCACGACGTATAAATATGTGGTGGGGAGTGCAGGGGCAGTGCGATCATGAAAATCGGTTTACTCGGTGGCTCCTTTAACCCTGCACATGCGGGGCATGTGTATTTGAGTAAGCAGGCACTCAAGCGGCTGGGGCTCGATCAAGTCTGGTGGATTATCAGCCCGCAGAATCCGCTGAAAGAAAAAAAGGAGATTGCAGATTATGCGTTGCGAGTGCAAAAGGCGCGGGAAATAGCGGCAAAATATCCCCAGATTAAAATCTGTGAGGTTGAGGCCGAGCAGGGGTTTCAATATACGATTGATACACTGCGATATGTGATAGAAAAGTATTTTCAGCATCGCTTTCTCTGGCTGATGGGTGCAGATAATCTGCTGCAGTTCCATCAATGGAAATCATGGCAGGAGATTTTTGCGCTGCTGCCCATCGCGGTGTTTGATCGGGGCATATTGGGAGAACAATCTGCCTTGAAAAGCGAGGCGGCGCAGCAATTTGCAGATAAACGTCTCAGGCGGGGCTATAAGCAGCTTGTTGATGCCCCTGCGCCTTGCTGGGTCTATGTTTTGATGCCAAAACACTCCGAATCTGCCACCCGATTGCGGAATATGCTTGGAAAGGACGCTTTTTTGCTGCATAATGCAGAGAGTATAAACACTTAAGGAGATAGTGATCATTCTTACTTCACATTCTGCCACGCTCAGCGTGGAACAACTCAAAAGCGCTATTGAAGCCTCATTGGATGACGACAAAGCCGAAGATATTGTGGTGATTGACCTTGCAGGTAAAAGCAGCTTTGCTGATTATATGGTTGTCGCAAGTGGTCGCTCACAGCGCCATACCTCTACCATCGCTGATAAACTTTCCACGCGCTTGCGTGAGCTGGGTTCGCCTGTGCTTTCGATTGAGGGCAAGGAATCAGGCGATTGGGTGTTGGTTGATTGCGGCGATATTATCGTCCACCTCTTCCGCCCTGAAATTCGCGAAATGTATCATCTGGAAAAAATGTGGGGAACGCCGCTGCTGGCGCCATCATCTGCCGCGCAACCTAGTGTGAACGTGTAGTGAAGTGCATCTAATGATGCATCACGACCAACAGACTCGCTATGCTCGGCAAATCTCATTGCCGCAGATGGGCGTGAGCGGGCAGAAGAAACTTGCAGAATCAAGTGTGTTGCTGGTGGGTGCGGGCGGGCTGGGTGCGCCGCTGGCATTGTATTTAGCAACAGCGGGCATCGGGCGGATTGGAGTCATCGATCCTGACCGTGTCGCGCTTTCCAATTTGCCACGACAAGTGACTTATGAAACAGCGGATATTGGCAGGCTGAAGGTGGAAGCGTTGCGCGATATGCTGGAGGAGCGCAACGCGCAAGTCAAGCTGGAGATGCACCCACTGCGCTTGGATGGAAGCAATGCCCACACGCTGATGGAAAATTATGACATTGTGGCGGATGGCAGCGATAATTTTGAAACGCGGTTGGCGGTGAATGCGGCGTGTCATCATGCGAAAAAGACATTGGTTTCTTCTGCGGTGATGGGATTTTCGGGGCAGATTTCGACGTATAAATCATATCTGGGTGTGCCACATCCCTGTTATCAATGTTTGATTGGCGATGCAGTACCAGAGGATGTGGCTTGCAGCGTTGCAGGAGTATTGGGAGCCATGGCGGGGATGATGGCGTGTTGGCAAGGCACTGAAATTATCAAAGAATTATTGGAAATAGGTGAGAGTTTATCGGGAAGTTTGTTGCATTATGATGCGCTGGCGATCAAGGTGAACCACACACAATTGAGGCGTGATCCGATGTGTAAAATCTGCGTATCGTCATAGCACTTGCCGCATTTTGGCAATGCTGCTACAAAATCAGGCTAATCAAATAACAACCCTTGTAACCCCCGATTTGTATATGTTGAAAATCAGTCTTTCTCGCTTCCTTCCGTTTATCTGCGTATTGTTTTTGGGCGCTTCGGCTCAGGCACAGCTTCGCATCGACATTAATAAAGGACAATCCAGCCCGCTGCCAATTGCGATTACCGATCCTAGCGCATCGAGCCGTGTGGCAGGGGATTTAGGTCGCGATGTGATGCGTGTGGTTTCGGCGGATTTGGAGCGTTCGGGGCTGTTTCGTCCCATCGATAAGAGCGCGTTTATTCAAGTGATTACTTCGGGCGATGCAATGCCACGCTTTCCCGATTGGCGTCAGATTAGTGCGCAGGCATTGGTGACAGGCGTTGTGGAGCAACGTGGGGGCGATAATTTCAGCGTTTCTTTCCGTTTATGGGATGTGTACGGTGAACAGCAAATTGCGGGGAAAGAATTTAATACCTTCCGCAGCAACTGGCGTCGTGTGGCACATTTGATGGCGGATGAGATTTATAAACGCATGACGGGTGAGGATGGCTATTTTGATAGCCGTGTGGTCTATGTGGCGGAATCTGGCCCTGCGACGCGTCGGGTAAAGCGTCTGGCAATTATGGATCAAGATGGTGAAAATCATAAATATCTGACGAATGGTGGTTTTTTGGTGCTCACGCCGCGTTTCTCGCCTGATTCGCAAGATATTCTCTATATGTCTTATGCGGGGCGCATTCCGAAAGTATATTTGCGTGATTTGCAAACAGGCCGTGAGGAATCGCTCGGTCAGTTTCAGGGTATGTCGTTCTCGCCACGCTTTGCCAATGATGGTGGGCGGATGCTGATGTCGATTGCGCGTGGCGGTATCACCAATATTCACGAGATGAATTTACGCTCGCGCACCATGCGGGTGCTGACAAGTGGTGGGTCGATTAATACTTCGCCGTCTTACTCTCCCGATGGATCGCGCATTGTGTTCGAGTCGGATCGTGGTGGTACGCAGCAGCTCTATGTCATGCCAGGTGGTGGCGGATCGCCGCAGCGTATCAGCTACGGTGATGGTCGTTATGCATCACCTGTATGGTCGCCACGTGGTGACTGGATTGCCTTTACTAAAATGAAGGGTGGTCAGTTTTATATTGGCGTGATGCGCCCAGATGGTTCGGGCGAACGTGTGTTGGATCAGGCATTTCTGGTGGAAGGCCCCACTTGGGCGCCCAATGGCCGCGTGTTGATGTATACGCGTCAGGATTATCGTGGTGGCAACCGGATTTATAGCATCGACATCACAGGAAGTAACCGCCGTCAGGTCGTGACGCCAATGGAAGCTTCTGACCCTGCTTGGTCGCCTCTGTTGCCGTTATAACACGCCTGTTGCAAAAACCAGACGATAATAAGGGGGTTTTTTACTGTTATCGTTGATCTGGGGGTAAAAAATGGTATCCACTCGGCACAGTTGCCTGCGAAGGCAAGCTAAATAATGTATAATCTGGAAGGTTGACCTATGACTATTAATAAACTGCTTTCTGCTGTTGCTGCACTCGCTCTGCTCGCAGCTTGCGAAACCGCTTCTGACACTGACGGTGCTAACGGTGGTAACGGCTTTGATGCTAACGGAAACCCAATTGGTAGCGGTTCTACTGCTCCTGGTACACAAGGCGATTTCGAAGCTAACGTGGGTGACCGCGTATTCTTCGCAACTGATAGCTCTGTTGTTTCTGGCGATGCTCAAGCGACTCTCGGTCGCCAAGCTGCTTGGTTGAAGCAATATCCTAACGCTAAAGTTGTTCTCGAAGGTCATGCCGACGAACGCGGTACTCGTGAATACAACTTGGCTCTCGGTGAGCGCCGCGCTAACGCTGCTCTGAACTATCTCGTGAGCTTGGGCGTTGATGCTGGTCGCGTTTCTGTAACTAGCTACGGTAAAGAGCGTCCTGCTGTTCTCGGTCACGATGAATCAGCTTGGAGCCAAAACCGTCGTGCTGTTACCGTTATCGCTCAGTAGTTAACGGAAATAGCCGCAAGGCAAACAAAACCCGCGAGAGAGCATTGCTTTCTCGCGGGTTTTTGCTATTGAGGTCATGAAGATATTCATTTCTGGGAAATAGACGATTATGAAAAAACAACTTTTTATCGCTTTATTGTTTACGTTGCCGTTGATGGCGGGAACGGCACATGCGCAACGCTTTGAAACACAGCAGCTTTATCAACGCATCGGCCAATTAGAGCGCGATATGGGGATGTTGCAACGCCAAAACGCACAAGGCGGCGGCGCTCCTGTTGCAGGTGGTGTGAGCAATGCAGGGCAGATGGGCGCAGAAATTGCGCGGATTGATGAAGAAATGCGCTTGTTGCGCGGTCAGATCGAGCAAGCGGCTTACGCAGCAGAGCAAGCTAAAAAGCAAATTGAACAGGCGCAAAAAGATACTGATTTCCGCTTGCGCGAAATTGAAGATAAATTGGCGGCGGCGCCAGCCCCTGCTCCTGTGACGGCTTCCTTTGACGCAGATGATGCATCTGAACCTGTGAGCAAGCTAGGCCGTGCGGAATTGAACGAGGCAGCACCAGTGGCAAAAACGGCTGATTTATCAGAGGAACTTTCTTCTGTGGCGCGTAGCCCTGAAGGTTCGCTGAGTATCCCTAAAGCTGGCGCGCCTTTATCTGCACGCGATTTGTATAATCAGGGGTTTAAACAACTCAATCAGACAGATTACAAAGGCGCAGAGGCTTCTTTTTTGCAATTCACCAAAACCTATAGCGGCGATCCGCTCGTGGGCAATGCGTGGTACTGGTTGGGCGAAGCCTATTATGTGCAGCGCGATTATGTGAAATCGGCGAATAGCTTTCGTCAAGGTTACACCAAATTGCCCGATGGCCCCAAAGCCGGTGATAATCTGTTAAAGCTTGCAATGTCGCTTTCGGCGCTACAAAAAACGCCCGAAGCCTGTGTGGTGCTGAAGCAGGTGGATAAGAAATTCTCTGCGAATTCAGAAGCACTGAAAAATAAAGCGCGTGAGGAACTCAGCCGTTTGAGCTGTAAATAGACGATTGGATGATCGGATGACTAGATGATCAGAAAATTGCATCAGATACTGAATTATCTACTCCATTCATCTGTTCATCCGCTCTTCTGTTCGTCTAAAATTGCCGTTGCTGTTTCGGGTGGGTCGGACAGTATGGCACTGCTATTACTAGCGCAACAGGCGGGCTATCAGATAGTGGCGCTCACCGTTGATCATCAGCTCAGAGCAGAATCTGCGATCGAGGCACAGCAAGTGGCAGCATGGATGGCTGCATACAATATTCCGCATCAGATTTTAATATGGCAACATGAGGGGGAAGTGCAGGGAAATTTGCAGGCAGCCGCACGCCATGCGCGTTATGCGCTGATTACACAATATTGCAATGTGCATAGCATTAACACCTTGCTGGTAGGGCATACGCAGGATGATCAAGCGGAGACGATTGCCATGCGTCAAGCGCGGGAATCAGGAGCGGTGGGATTGGCGGGAATGTCCGCAATAAGCGAGGTGAGGGGAGTGCGATTGCTACGCCCATTACTTGCTTTTCAGCGGCAGGAATTAAGAGAGTTTTTACAGCAACAAGGGCAAGGATGGATTGATGATCCGTCGAATGAAAACACTGATTTTGACCGCATCCGCATCCGCAAAGAGCTAGTGCAAGATGATGCGCGTTATGATTCGCTCCTTAAATTAGGACGTGAAATGGCGAAAGAACGCCAGAAAATAGAACAGGAATATGCAGATTTTGTGGCGAGAGCGGTGACAATCTCTGCACCGCAGCGCTTAGAAATTGCGCTAGCCGCATGGACTGCATTGAGTGTAAATCTACGTTTATTTGCTCTATCGAGAATGTTGTTGGCGGTGAGCGGGCGGCCATATCCACCACGATATCGCGAATTGCAGCAGTTGAGTCAGCAAATGCAATCGCCTGCAGGCAAGGCGACGCTTGGCAAATGTGTGATTGAGTGGAGCGGCAGTCAGATTAAAATCTGGCCAGAGGGGGTTGAATCTGCATCTTCCACACCCCATATCTGTGAAAGAGGCAAGCAATATCCACTGGCAAAACCGCTTGTGAGCATGCCGTTTTATTGTATACAGGATGCCTTGTAAGGAATCATAGCGCGTGAATAATTTTAGCAAAAATATGACACTTTGGTTGATCATCGGCGTGGTTCTGCTGGTGTTGTTTAATATTTTCCAAGTGGGTGTTGATCAGAGCGGAAGCCAGAAACTGGCCTTCTCCGAATTTATGAATCAGGTGGAATCGGGTAAGGTTTCCGATGTTTCAATCAAAGAGTCGGAAGAAAAAGGTACCATCATTAACGGTCACCTTGATAATTCGCAGGCCTTTACGGTGCAGGCGCCAAGCTATCCTAATTTGGTAGATAAACTGCGCGAAAATGGGGTGAAGATTTCGGCGCTTCCTGCATCAACAGGCATGGATAGTTTCTGGGGGATTCTGCTTTCGTGGTTCCCGATTCTGCTGCTGATTGGTGC
>JBILIE010000219.1:0-3190 GCA_044350115.1 Rickettsiales bacterium | reverse complement strand
AAACGAACCGTCATCCGTTTGACTTGCCCGAAGCAGAGGGCGAGCTGGTGGCGGGGTATAACGTGGAATATTCTTCCATGACTTTCGCACTGTTCTTCCTCGGCGAATATATGAATATGATTTTGATGAGCGGGATGACGGTGGTGTTGTTCCTCGGTGGCTGGCTGCCGATTCACTCTTCGCTTGATTTTATTCCAGGGCCGATTTGGTTTGCGCTCAAAACCGCATTTATTTTGTTCTGCTTTATCTGGATGCGTGCAACGCTTCCGCGCTATCGTTATGACCAATTGATGCGCTTGGGCTGGAAAGTGTTTCTGCCGATTTCGCTGATTTGGGTGGTGGCGACTGCAGCGTGGGTGGTTTATTGCCCCAAATGTCACGATAAACCTGCCGTGGTGCAGGAGCAAGTTCAGTCCCCCATACAGGAGTTAGGCGATGAGTAGCTTTAAAACCGTTGCCAAATCTTTCCTGCTTGCAGAGCTGGTTTGTGGATTGTGGATGACCTTGAAATATATGTTCAAGGCGAAAGTGACGATCAATTATCCTTACGAAAAAGGCCCGCTTAGCCCACGTTTTCGCGGTGAACATGCATTGCGGCGTTATGCGAATGGCGAAGAACGCTGCATTGCCTGCAAACTGTGTGAGGCGATTTGCCCCGCACAAGCGATTACCATTGAGGCAGAACAACGCGAAGACGGCTCACGTCGCACTACGCGTTACGATATTGATATGGTGAAATGCATTTATTGTGGGTTGTGTCAGGAAGCCTGCCCTGTGGATGCGATTGTGCAAGGCCCTAATTTTGAATTCGCAACCGAAACGCGTGAGGAATTGCTATATAATAAAGACAAATTGCTAGGCAATGGCGATCGCTGGGAGCCTGCATTGGCCGCGAACCTCCTTGCAGATGCGCCGTATCGGTAAGGGTGAAATAAGATGCGTTGGTCACTGTTCTTTTTAGTTTCTGGTTTTGTGCTCATGTGTATGTATGTGGGGTGGGAACAAGGTGCCTTTGACTTCAAGCATGGGCAAATGGCACTACCTGAAGTGAATGCAGAGAAAAGCAAAAAAGAGACAGCGCCGAACGCAAAAATAGCAGAACTGGCAAACGAAGTGAAAGAGCCGTTGAAATCAACGCTCGTTGACCTTATCAATAACCGCAAGCTCGACGAAGCCGTGGCGCTTTACGAGAAAAAGTATGGCAAACAGGAAACCTCAGTGGCTTATAGCGTGATGCTCGGGCTGGTTGAGAAAAACAAAGAAACGACAACGGAACAGTGATGGATCTAGCAAGCATCGTTTTTTATCTCTTTTCCACCGTGTTGGTGGTGTCGTCGCTGCTCGTGATATCCTCGCGCAATCCTGTGCACTCGGTGTTGTTTCTGATTTTTAGTTTCTTTAATGCGGCAGCATTGTTTGTGTTGATTGGTGCAGAATATATCGCCATGACTCTGGTGATTGTCTATGTCGGCGCGGTGGCGGTGTTGTTCTTGTTTGTGGTGATGATGATCGATATTGACGTGGCGGCGATGCGTCAGGGCTTCCTCAAATATCTGCCAATGGGTGGCGGCGCGGCATTGATTTTGCTTGGACAGTTCTATTTTCTCTATCAGGCAATTAGCCAAACCACTCCGCAAGTGTTGCCTGCAAGCTCGCCTATTCCGGCAGCAAGTGAGGTTTCAAATACGGCGGCGATCGGTCATGTGCTTTACACGGATTATATTTATGCCTTTCAACTTTCTGGCGTGATTCTGCTGGTGGCGATGATCGGCGCAATTGTGCTGACGCATCGTGAACCTAAAAATGTGCGTAAGCAGCGCATCGGCAAGCAAGTAAGCCGCAAGCGCAGTGATGCGATGGAAATTGTGAAAGTAACGAGCGGGGAGGGGGCATAACATGAACACCCAGTTTTTTGCCGCAGTTAGTGTTTATAACTACCTTACCCTAGCTGCAATTCTGTTCGTGATTGGTATTTGCGGGATTTTCCTCAACCGTAAGAATGTGATCACTTTGCTGATGTCTATTGAGTTGATCCTGCTCGCGGTGAATATCAACTTTGTGGCGTTCTCTGTCGCGCTGGGCGATATGATGGGGCAGATTTTCACAATTTTTATTCTTACCGTGGCGGCTGCGGAAGCGGCGATTGGACTCGCGATTTTGGTAGTGTTCTATCGCAATCGTGGCTCCATTGCGGTGGAAGATATTAATCAGATGAAGGGTTAGCACGCGTGGAATTGGCACATATTATTGTATTCCTTCCTCTGCTTGCCGCTATCGTGGTGGGTGCGAGCTTCCAGCGTGTCAGCGATTTGCCCGCGCAATTAATCACCACAGGTGCGCTAATGATCAGCGCGATTTGCTCCTTCATTCAATTTGGTTTGATTGCGGTAAATGGCGGCGAACCAACGCATATCACTTTGTTGAATTGGATTAGCTCTGGCGATTTTAAAGTGAGCTGGAGTTTGCTGGTGGATCCGCTGACGGCGGTGATGATGGTGGTGGTGACAAGCGTTTCTGCCCTAGTGCATCTCTATTCGATTGGCTATATGAGTCACGATCCAGCGAAGCCGCGCTTCATGGCCTATCTCTCGCTGTTTACCTTTTTCATGTTGATGCTGGTGAGCGCGGATAATCTGGTGCAGCTTTTCCTTGGATGGGAAGGGGTGGGGCTTTGCTCTTATCTGTTGATTGGTTTCTGGTATCACAAGCCAGAGGCGAATGCGGCGGCGATGAAAGCCTTTATCGTCAACCGCGTGGGTGACTTTGGTTTTGCGCTGGGGATTTTTGCAATTTTCTTATTGTTCGGTTCGGTGCAGTTTGATGAAATTTTTGCCAAAGTTCCTGGATTTGCAGAGCAGCATTTTATTTTCCTCGGAGCTGAATTCCACGCAATGACGGTGATTTGCTTGCTGCTGTTTATGGGCGCGTGTGGTAAATCCGCACAGCTTGGTTTACACACTTGGCTGCCCGATGCGATGGAAGGCCCTACGCCTGTTTCGGCGCTGATTCATGCGGCGACGATGGTGACGGCGGGTGTGTTTCTTGTGGCGCGTTGCTCGCCATTATTTGAATATGCGCCCGATGCGTTGATGGTGGTAACGGTGGTGGGGGCTTGCACTGCCTTCTTCGCAGCGACGGTTGGTTTGGTGCAAAATGATATTAAGCGTGTGATTGCGTATTCTACCTGCTC
>JBILIE010000218.1:0-3217 GCA_044350115.1 Rickettsiales bacterium | reverse complement strand
CATAAGGCATAGTCCTTTGGTAAGTATTTTCATGGGAGTCTCCTGAGGGTTTATTTTCGAGCATCCAGCGGAGGAACAACGCCGCGGCGATCACCCGTAACAAGCACGGGATGAGCGCATAAAAAACGCCCAGCATCATAAGTGATTGCGGAGTATTATCAGATGCGGGGCGAAAGCCCAAATGCTCCAGTAAGGGAAGAAACACTCCTGCTGCAAGCGCCAGCGCCGCCTTGGTGATAAAGGTGAGAACAGAGAATTGCACCGTGGTTTGTGCATGGCTGTGGGTGCGGGCAATGAGCGATGATAATATGGCAGGGGGGAGTGAAAGCTCAGCACCGAGTGCAAAACCTGATGCCGCGCAGATGATCCCATAAGCGATAAAGTCACCCTGATGGAGCAGATTCGCCCAGATGAATGCAAGCACCGAAAGTATCATGGCGAACATCCAGCTTTTTTCTGCCCCTCCTCGGCGAGAAATTCTTTGCCACAGGGGCATGCCCAGAATACCTGCCATGAAATAAATCATCAAAAACTCACCGCTTTGGGCTTCTGCCCCCAGAAAGTCGCGGATGAAAAACAATACTAATACGGCGGGAATGGACGAGGCCAACACATTCAACGCATAGATGCTGTAAAAACCAGCATGTTGCCTGAATAATGTTAGAAGCGGGGTTTTTGCTTCTCTGGGTTGAGGTAAGAGCAGCGCGGCCTCCTGAGCCTTATACCACCGTATAAAACTCACTGCGCCGATGATGAGTGTGACCACCATTACTATCGAGAAATAGCCATATCCCTTAAAGAGTAGTGGCGTGACGCAAGCAAGAATCAATCCCACTAACCCCAACGCTTCTCGCATGGTGTTGATGCGTGATTGTTCGCTGCGACTGCTGCGCCAGAGGCTTCCCAACGCCGCGAGGTGGATAGTCAACACACTGAAAGCCGTGGTGGTCTGCATAATGAAGCAAGTAAACCACACGGCAATGGGTATGATCGGCAGGGGATGAAATAATGCCACAAAGCCTATGCCTAAACAGAGGATGGAAACTATCATGAGGTGGAGGCGGTAATGCGAAAACTTATCCCCCCAATAGCCAATGAAGGGGTCTTGTACCGCATCAAAGAATCGCACTGCCAAGAGGATGAGCCCCATTGTGCTGAGCGATAATCCTTGTGTGGTCGCGTAAAAGTCAGGCGCGTGAATATAGAGCGGCATCCCCGCAAAAGCCAAAGGCAGCGCTAACAATCCATAGTGCAGCAATGCGAGTTTTGATAAGGGGAGCTGATTGGTTTTCATAGGCTCAACAGCTGCTTGCGGAGCTTAGGCTCGCTGGTTTTGTCGTTCAGCCAAATGCCAAAAAAATACTCGCCGAAGGAGGGATCGGCCACCTTGCCAATCAGTTTCTGATTGAGATAAAAAAGGGTAGTGCCTTCGGCATCAAATATGCCGGTGATAGTGTCGCCCTTTTTCACATTGGGAAAAATGCGCGTCATTTCTTGCTGCCATATGTCTAGCTTTGATTTGTCTGCAAAGCCCTGACCGCGCATCTCATCCACGGATCTTTCGGCAATTTTTTTGCCATCGAGCGACATTAGATAATGTAGCTCCAGCGCATAAGGCGGGGTATTTTTCCATGTGCCCCGGGGGGTAAAAAGGCGTGCGTCATATACTTCCCAAAGCAGATAGGTAAGCCGTCCGCTGCCCATTGCTGTTGCTTGTGGCACATACGAGAGGATATATGATGGGGGCGAAATCGGATCCGCTATCGCAGGGGAAGAAACCACGATAAACATCAGCCATAGCAAGGGTATATGTGCAAAAATACTACGCATGACAAAGCTCAAATTGTAAGACATCGGTGCGCCCCACGGTGAAAGAGGCGATACAGGCGGCTAAATAAAGCCGCCAAAGACGAATAAAGGGTTCATCAAAACCCAATGCCAGCACCTCTGTTTTTCTGGTTTCGAATGTATCCAGCCAATGCTGGAGGGTGCGTGCATAATGGCGGCCAAAAGCAAAGTTATCGGTGACTCGCAAGCCAGCGCGGTTTGCTTCCTGCGTGAAGCGTTCGGGGCTGGGAAGCATCCCGCCGGGGAAAATAAAGCTGCGGATAAAATCACCCGCCTTACGATATTGGGGGAAATGCGCGTGGTCGATGGTGATTGTTTGCACCACGGCTTTGCCGCCCTGTTTCATGAGATCGGCAAGTTTGGCAAAATAGGTTTTCCAATATTGTTCGCCTACGGCCTCAAACATCTCGATAGAAACAAGGAAATCATATTTCCCCTGTTGAGCGCGATAATCTTCGAGCACGATATTGGCCTGACCTTGCAAGCGGTGATCGGCATAATGTTTCTGCTCGGTGGAAAGGGTCACTCCTGTGAGGGCGTAATCATTGTGTTGTAATGCGCGATCCGCAAACCCGCCCCAGCCGCAACCAATTTCCAACACCGATCCTGTTGGTTTTTCCAGACGCTCTAAAATACGATCGTATTTACGGTATTGTGCTTGCAGTAGTGACTCGTGCGGATGCGAAAACAGCGCGGAAGAATATGTCATCGAGGGATCGAGCCACAAACGATAAAATTCATTGCCGAGGTCATAATGTGCGTGAATGTTTTTGCGGCTGCCCGTGAGTGTGTTGAGGCGGGTGAGATTGCCAAGATAGGCCAGCAAACGGCCAATAAAACTACCATGCAAATATTTTGCAGAAGCCGATTCGTTCTCCAGTGAGAATTGCACTAAGGCGGCGAGATCGGGAGAATCACACCAGCCATCACGATAGGCCTCTGCAAAGCCAATATCCCCACGAAAGGCTAAGGCAGAAAGCACGCGCCAATCGGTGAGTGTGAGCGTGGCGTTGGCACCGGTTTTTTTGCCCTGAAACACATAATGGCTTCCATCGGGGAAGGACAAGGCAAGGCTTCCATATTCGATATTTTCAAATGCTTTAAGGGCGTTTTTCTTGAGCTGTTCGTTGATCATAGATACTCTTTTAAGGGATGAGAGTTTGTGGTGAGGTTTCCACTACATGACCATTTGGTAAGGTAGTGCTAAGACGCTGGGGCAGTTGCGGCGGCTTTGGAATATAGCGAATGCGCTTCCACACTAACTTTGCGGCCTGCCAGTGAATGAGCGCGATCACGCGGAAAGAAAGCAGAGGAATTTGCCAGAAAATACGGCGACGAGTCTGGCGTGTATATTCGCGCAATTGTCCCA
>JBILIE010000217.1:0-3230 GCA_044350115.1 Rickettsiales bacterium | reverse complement strand
CAATCACATGCGTGAAACGCTCATGAAACTAGAGCAGACTTTCAACCTCACCGTCGAAATTCAGATCGACGATGCACTGCATGATGGCAATTTCCGAATTGAGAAAATTCGTGGCAAAGACAGATCAAGAGAGAGAGAGCAACCGCAACGCACACCTTCTTCCGTCACGATGGATGACGATGAGGTGATTGAAACAGACGATGCTGAAGCAGCAGAAAACAAACCACCACAACGCAACCGCGAGCGTGGCAATGATCGCAATCGTAGAAATGACCGTGGCGACCGCAATCGCAATCGTCCCGCCGCAACTACGAATGAAACTGGCGACGTTGCAGAAGGCGAAATAGCCCTTGATGGCAATAACGATAATCAGCAGGAATTGCGTGAAGGGGGCGAAAGCCGCTCATCACGTCGTCGCAACCGCAATCGCCGCCGCTGGAAAGGCGATCGCGAAAACAATACGGTAGAGGGTGGTGACACTCAAGATGCAACATCAAATAGCGAGAATTGTAATGATGGCGATACAGAAATCAGCGTCTCTTTCAGTGTGAATGAACCTTCTGAAGTGGTAGCAGAAAAACCCGCAGCCAAAGCACGCGGCGGCCGACCTGCTCGCAAACCATTGGCAGAAAAAGCATCATCGGATGAAGTTGCAGCAGCACCAGCAAAGCAATCTCCCGCAGCGCGCTCGCGTGCAGCAATACCAGAGATAATGCCTATCGTTAATTTGGCGGCACCTAAAATGCCACGCATTACCCCTCTCAAAACAGAGCCAGAATTGGCAGTACTTGCCGAAAAAAAGTCCGAAAAGCCATCGCGCAAAGGCTGGTGGCAAAAAATAATTGAGTAGAGAGGCGGCAGCATTTTTGTGAGCTTATACCTATCGCACATCAAAATTCGGGTTCCTTTCCGAGCAAGGCGAGGCGCGAAGCGGGGGGGTTGGGAAGGATTCCCCAACGCACGAAGTGCAAAAGGTATGTATCTCTACAGTTCACGCTCTTGGATTGTGCGCATTTCGGCATATATGGTAGTATTGTGGTGTGCGCTGGCAGCAAATAATGCAAGCGCACAATCGCTCATCCGCGATGCAGAGATCGAACAAACGCTACGCACCTTTTCTACCCCTATCTTTCGCAGTGCAGGGCTAACCCCTGAAAATGTGCATATTTTCATCATCAACGATCCCGCCATCAACGCGTTTGTGGCAGGCGGAAGCAATATCTTCATCCATACAGGGCTGATGACCGAGACTGAAGATGCCTCCATGCTCATCGGGGTGATCGCGCATGAAACTGGGCATATTGCGGGCGGGCATATTGCGGGCGGAACAGAGCAGCTTGAAAATGCCCAAATCAGCACCATCTTGAGCTATGTGTTGGGTGCCGCCGCAGGCGTTGCGGCAGGCAGCAGCGATGCAGGAGCCGCCATTATCACCGCAGGGCAGAATGTCGCACAACGCAATTATCTCGCCTTCAGCCGCATGAACGAACAAGCTGCCGATCAGGCAGGTATTAATTACCTTGAGCAGAATAATATCTCTGTCAGCGGCTTGCTCAAAGTGCTGGAAAAACTAAGACGCAAAGAAACCATTTATCGTGGTCAGCTCGATCCTTATGCGCTCACCCACCCCTTAAGCAAAGAACGCATTAGCCATATACGTGGGGCGCTCATGCAAAGCAAAATCCCTGCAGGAAGCCTCCCTGCAGGTTATGCGCTGTTGCATGAAAGATTGCGCGCAAAACTCATCGGATTTTTACAGAAACCAGAAACCACCTTACAGCAATTCCCTGCAGGCGATAATTCGCTTGCTGCGCGCTATGCCCGTGCCGTCGCCTATCACCGCCTCTCACAAACCGATAATGCACTCGTAGAAATGGCGAGCTTGCTTAAAGAATCCCCAAAAGATCCTTTCTTTTTAGAGCTAAAAGGACAAATTCTTGTGGAGAGCGGCAAACCAACTGAAGCACTGCCTTATTATAAAATAGCCGCCGAAACCCTCCCCGATTCGGCATTGCTCAAAACAGAATATGCCAGCGTATTACTAGCGCAAACCCCGCCTAATTACACTGTAGCGCTGCCCCAACTCAAACAATCGAGCCTTCAAGATAGCAGCAATCCACTCACATGGAGCTTGCTGGCCGATTGCTATGCCGCCAATAAAGAATCAGGCCAAGCCGCGCTCTCCATCGCCGAAAAAGAATTGCTAAGTGACCGCCCACTAGAGGCATTACTGCAAGCTACCATTGCCCTGAAGGAGCTACCCGCCGCCTCCCCTGCTCGCTTGCGAGCAGAGGACATCAAAACCGAAGCCACTCGTCTGCACGAAAAAGAACGCAACGGCTAAATCTTTTGACTCCTTTTTTCCCTCTGTTATGTTGGTGTGGTTAAGCTAAATAATAACATAAGGGATTCTTACCATGACTGATGATGCACCGAAAATGCATAGCGAAAACGATTATGTTCGCAGCCAAAACAACAAAACACTCACCGCAGTCGCCGTAAGCCTCGTGCTTGGCCTCACGGGTGGTTACTATATCAACGAAAACAACCTGCTGACTAAACCCAGTGCAGGCGGCAGCTCTGATTCGGAAATTGAAGCGGTAGTTAAGCGTGTGATCGCCGAAAACCCACAAATGCTGATGGATTCCCTGCAAAGCCTACAAAAACTAAATGCCGAAAAACAAGCGATAGTCGCCAAAGAAGGCGTGTCTAAATACAAAAAAGAGCTCCACGAAGATGTAAACTCGCCTGTTGCAGGTGACACTTCTGCTCCGCATACTGTCATCATGTTCTTTGATTACCATTGTGGATATTGCAAAAAAGTGACCCCCACTATTCAAAAACTACTCGCAGAACACAAAGACGTAAAAGTGATCTTCAAAGAATTCCCCATTCTTTCGCCTGATTCTCACTCTGCTGCGCGTGCGGCGCTTGCGGTGTCAAAAATCAAACCCGCTGCCTACTTTGATTTCCATCGCTCGCTAATGGAAACACAAGGGGCGTATTCTGACGAAGTACTACAAGGCCTCGCTGACAAAGTGGGTATCAAAGGTGATGTGTTACTTAAAGAAATGAAAGAAGATTGGGTGGCTACCGAACTGCAAGAAGTGGCAAGCCTTGCTAGTAAGATGGGTATTCAAGGTACTCCCGCACTCATCGTGGGTAACGAACTCATCCCTGGTGCAATTGAATACGACGCGCTGGATGCCAAAGTAAAAGCAAGCAAAGAA
>JBILIE010000041.1:0-9731 GCA_044350115.1 Rickettsiales bacterium | reverse complement strand
TGTGCCCAATCATGCCTGCAATAGTTAGCTCCGAAAAACCAAGCATTGCAGCAACGGAGGCAAAAGTATGCCGTAAGGTATGCAACGTGACATCCTTAAGTCCAGCCCGGGCGCATAGGCGTTCCAATACGCGCGGCAGGCCAACGAAATGGCCATCGCCACGATCAGCAGGAAAAACCCACTCACAGCCTTCTCGGTGTGGCTGGCTTTGTAGCAGCTGCGCGGCTGCCGCGCCGATAGGCCGAAGCTGTGCGCCGCTTTTGGTATCTCCGAAGCGGAGGCAGCTTGCCTCCACATCTAGCCATGCCCAAGGTAGTGCTAAGATTTCATTTCGGCGGCAGCCGGTCAGTAACAAAGCTTTTATCGCGGCGATGCCAGTTTTGTTTTCGCCCTCGTGCTCTGCTTGACGCATCGCTTCTCCAAGCGCCTTAAGCTCTACTTCCGAAAGGAACCGCTTTTTCTTACCGCCTTCAAATTTTCTGACACTACGGGCAGGATTCTCAGTGATAATTTTCCGGCGCCTGGCTACTTCCAGGATCGTGCCAAGCATTCCGACCGTGCGAGCGGCAACACCTTTTCCGCCCGTGGTATTGCCGGTACGGCCCTTTTCCTTTCGCGGCTTGGCTGTCTTGCCTGATGCGACGCTGATCTGGAACCGCTCAATATCCTCCACAGTAAGGCCGCGAACCGAATTCCGCCCCAGCAGGGGTTTTACATGGCATTCGATGCGGCTTTTATCCATCGCCAGCGTGGAGGGTTTGATGCGTCCTTCCGCCTCCGCAAGATAAAGGTCACAGAGTTCCGCCACCGTCATTGCTTTACGGGCATCACTTTTATCGCTGGCCGGATCGATACCTTTTTCCACTTCCGCAAGTTTGAGCTTTGCCTCGCTCCGTGCTTCATCGGGGGTCAGCCTGCCCAGTTTACCAATCATCAGCTTCCGCAGGCGAGCCTCCTGCGTCCGGTACATTACAATCCAACTGGCCGCGCCACCTGGCTGCATCCTGAGGCCGAAACCTTTCAGTGTATCATCCCAGTAGGTAACATCTTTGGCAGGGGGCGAGGATAACTTGGAATCCACGAAACGCTTGTTCAGTCTTGGCATAGGCCCTAATTCTGTTACCTGAAACTCACCGCATACCATCAGGTAACAAATGGGTAACAGTTGGTGGTCGTTTCCAGTAATGGGTGGAATTTGACAGTAAGCCAAAGTATAGATATAAATACCTGATTGGCAATACTATTATTTCAATAGTAATTTCTGGTAAATAGCGGGAATCTAGTTACCCCAACCTTGCCAAGGTTGAAGTCGAGGGTTTGAATCCCTTCACCCGCTCCATTTTACGAAAGTTTTTCAGAGAGTTGTGTGACGCCAAATGGCGTCATTTTTTATTTCATGCCCATTCCATTTCTATACCGAAAATGAATCAGTGGGGATGGTTAGCGCTGTTCTAAGCGCAGACTATCGAAATCCCTTAGTTTATCTTGCTGGGCGGTTTATTTTTAGGGTACATGCAAAATCATGCTTGCAACATGTGCACTTTGCCGCTAGGTAACCTGCCTCCTTGGAGGGCGATTAGCTCAGTTGGTAGAGCATCTCGTTTACACCGAGAGGGTCGGCAGTTCGAGCCTGTCATCGCCCACCATTCAAGGAGCCGATAGCGAATAGGTTTTAGCAGGTAGCAATTTGATTGCTTTACTGGTTACTATAACCTAAAAGCTACCGACTTAAGTCCATGCGGGGGTGTAGCTCAGTTGGTTAGAGCGCCTGCCTGTCACGCAGGAGGCCGCGGGTTCGAGTCCCGTCACTCCCGCCATTCTTAACAATGGTATCTCTGCATGGACTATGGCTCTCCTATTCTTGTGATTATCACTGGCGGCACGATTGATGCCGAGGCTTATGTTGATCCCGCAAATCCGCCGAAGATAGCGACGATGCTGGATGAATCGGCGGTGCCAGCGGCATTGGCGCAAATGAATTTGGCGCGACCTTATTATTGTTTCCTGTGGTTGCGTAAGGATAGTAAGGAATTTACCGAAGCCGATATTAAAGCCCTCGCACAGGTGATCAAAACCAGCGGCCACAAAGATATTGTGATTACGCATGGTACGGATCGGATGGTGGAGAATAGTACGGCACTGCACAGGATGTTATGTACTCCAGCCAAGCAAGGCGAGGCGCGAAGCGTGGAGTTTGGGGTGATAGCCCCATCAAATTATAGAATCGCTTTCACCGGTTCGATGATACCCTTGGCGAACGGCAATCACAGTGATGGTTATCGCAATTTACGCTTTGCGATGGAAAATATTGGCGATTTTCCTGTAGGGGTATGGATGGCGTTTGAGGGGAAGCGATTTGATCCGCATCGGACGATAAAGGATTTTGATACTTATCAATTTATTGAGCAGAATTGACACAGTGCTTTGTTTTTGTTTTTGGGGCGTTGCAATTTGCCTGATCGCCGATTATACCAAAGCAATGACAGCGATTGCTCTTTCTTATTTACCCATTCTTATCTTTCTCGGCATTGCCGTGGCGCTTGCCATTGTGATGGTGGTGATTCCTTTTATTATTGCGCCAAAACGGCCGGACACAGAGAAGCTCTCTGCTTATGAGTGTGGCTTTGAGCCTTTTAATGACGCTCGCTCGCGGTTTGATATTCGGTTTTATCTGGTGGCGATTTTATTTATTATTTTTGATTTGGAAATTGCATTTTTGTTTCCATGGGCGGTGGTTCTGAAAGAAATCGGCATGCTTGGTTTCTGGTCGATGATAGGCTTTTTGGGGCTGCTGACGGTTGGCTTTATTTATGAGTGGAAAAAAGGAGCGTTGGAATGGGAGTAGTTACAACAAATCTACCCGATCCTGTCGTCAATGAATTTAACGAAAATGGTTTTGTGGTGGCGAAGCTTGATCAATTGGTGAGCTGGGCGCGCACAGGTTCGCTTTGGCCGATGACTTTTGGTTTGGCCTGCTGTGCGGTGGAGATGATGCAGGCCGCCGCATCGCGCTATGATATGGATCGTTTTGGAGTGGTGTTTCGCCCCAGTCCGCGTCAGTCAGATGTGATGATTGTGGCGGGAACTCTTTGCAATAAAATGGCACCTGCTTTGCGTAAGGTTTACGAACAAATGGCGGAGCCGCGTTATGTGATTTCAATGGGTAGCTGCGCGAATGGTGGTGGCTATTATCACTATTCTTATTCCGTAGTGCGCGGCTGTGACCGTATTGTTCCCGTGGATGTCTATGTGCCTGGGTGCCCGCCAACTGCGGAGGCCTTGATGTATGGAATTTTGCAGCTGCAAAAGAAAATTCGTCGCGAAGGGAATTTTGACCGATGAGCGAGCAACTAGAAACTCTAGCAACCTATATTGTCGGTTCTCGCTCTCAATTGGTGCTCCAAGCCAATGTCGCTTACGATGAATTAACGCTGGAAGTAAAAGCTGCCGATATTCTGGCGGTGTTGAAGTTTCTGCGTGATGATAAAAATTGTTTATTCACGCAATTGATGGATGTTTGCGGTGCGGATTATCCGCAGCGTGAGCAGCGTTTCGAGGTGGTGTATCATTTGTTGTCGCTCAAAGTGAATGCGCGTATTCGTGTAAAAATTCAGACCGACGAAGAAACACCCGTGCTCTCAGCAACGGATCTATTCCCCAGCGCAGGGTGGTTTGAGCGTGAAGCTTACGATATGTACGGCATATTTTTTGCCAATCACCCCGATTTGCGCCGTATCCTCACCGATTATGGCTTCGACGGACATCCGTTGCGTAAAGATTTTCCGCTCACGGGCTATGTTGAAATGCGTTACGACGCCGAGCAAAAACGTGTGGTTTATGAGCCTGTAAAACTCACGCAGGAATTCCGTAGCTTTGATTATCAAAGCCCATGGGAAGGGCCGGATTATCCGCTGCCAGTACCGGTGCCAGTTGAAGAAAAAAAGGCGGGTTGATATGGAATCGGGAATCGGGAATCGGGAATCGGCAAAAGGAAAGGTGGTTAGCCTCCCTCCGTTGCGACAGTATGTAAGTAGAGCGCAGGATTTAGAAGTGTATATGCTGGCCTATAAACTTTCATTAGAGATACACAAAGTGACGTTGGAGATGCCGAAGATAGAACAGTATGCGCTGGCTGATCAGTTGCGACGTTCGTCTAAGTCTATTTGCGCTAATCTTGCTGAGGGATATGCGCGGCAGCGGCAGTCAGCTCTTGAATTTAAGCGGTTTATTGCCATTGCTATTGGTTCGTGCAGCGAGTCCATGGTGTGGTTGGATTACGCGCGTGATTTGGGATATATCCGTTCAGAGCAGAATGCACAGTGGAGTGAGCAATATGCTATCATCGAGCGTATGTTGGCAAAGCTAAGGAACTCAGTAAAACAGCAAACTGGAGGAAAAAGCTGATGTATTCTCCTGTGCTGACTTTGTTAACTGTGTTTATTGTGCTCATTTCTTGTGTGCAGGGAGCTGTGGCCGAAGTTGTCACTAAATGCTCAGGTGCAAAAGGGCAAAGTTATTATATGTATAACTCTCAGCCGCTGATTGCAGGAATAAAGAATCAACCACAGTTCAAGGAGGGAGACTGGGTTGAGGAAAGTATGTTGGCTGATGGCGTATTTTATCTTGATAAGATGCTTGCTGGGGGTAAGGAGCAGTATGATGTGCTTTATCAAAGCAATACTACTGGTGATAAGAAGGAATCTCTTGCTGGTGTTGGAGCATCTGACTTCAATGCGTTTGCGGCTAAAAATGGCAATATAATTGTCTCGGCCACAAATCCAAAAGATTTTTCTTTGGAGCATTATACTTTTAAGTTGGATAGTATGGGGAACGGACGTGTTGTCTTTAGCTTTATAAATACAGCGAATTTGTTTCCAAAGGCATCAATCTATATAGCGGAGTGCGTGACACCATGACCTCAAAATTCCCGATTCTCAATTCCCGATTCTTGGTTGTATCATGACCGAAACATCACCCGTAGCCCTCAAAAACATGACCCTGAACTTCGGCCCGCAGCATCCTGCCGCGCATGGCGTGTTGCGCCTTGTGCTGGAGATGGATGGCGAGGTGGTGGAGCGTGCGGATCCGCATATTGGCCTGCTGCATCGCGGCACAGAAAAATTGATTGAATATAAAACCTATTTGCAGGCATTGCCTTATTTTGATCGTTTGGATTATGTCTCGCCGATGTGTCAGGAACATGCCTATTCACTTGCCGTAGAAAAATTACTCGGTTGTGAAATTCCGCTGCGCGCACAATATCTGCGGGTGATTTTTAGCGAGCTAACGCGAATTTTGAATCATATTTTGAACGTGACGACACAAGCGCTCGATGTGGGCGCGATGACGCCGCTGCTTTGGTTGTTTGAAGAACGTGAGAAAATTCTCGAATTCTATGAAGGCGTATCAGGGGCGCGGTTTCATTCGGCGTGGATTCGTCCAGGCGGGGTACATCAAGATATGCCTGCGGGTATGGCAGAAAAAATTTATGCCTTTACTGATGGCTTCCTGAAAGTGTTGAACGATGTGGATGGTCTGCTCACTGACAATCGTATTTGGAAGCAACGTACGGTAGATATTGGGGTGGTGACGGCAGAGGAAGCGCAGGCTTGGGGCTTCAGTGGCGCAATGTTGCGCGGTTCAGGCGTGGCGTGGGATCTGCGTAAGTCGCAACCTTATGAAGTGTACGATAAACTCGATTTTGATATTCCCGTGGGTAAAAACGGCGATTGTTGGGATCGTTATCTGGTGCGGATGGAAGAGATGCGCCAATCGGTTCGCATCATCAAACAAGCGCTCGACCAACTGCCCAAAGGCGAAGTAGTGACGGATGATCCGCGCGTCGCGCCGCCGCGCCGTGCATTGATGAAACATTCAATGGAAGCACTCATCAACCATTTCAAGCTTTACACTGAGGGCTATCATGTGCCTGCGGGCGAAGTCTATGCTGCTGTGGAAGCGCCCAAGGGCGAGTTTGGCGTGTATCTGGTTTCGGACGGATCGAACAAGCCGTATCGCCTGAAAATTCGCGCACCGGGTTTTGCGCATTTGCAGGCAATGGATTTTATGAGCAAAGGCCATATGCTGGCCGATGCCGTGACGATTATCGGCACAATGGATGTCGTATTTGGGGAGATTGACCGCTAATGGCTGGCGCAATAAAACATTCTAATTTCACACAACCTGCCAAGTTTGAATTTACCAAAGAAAACTTTGCAAAGGCACAAGAAATCATCGCGCAATATCCCGCTGGGCGGCAGCGTTCGGCGGTGATGCCGTTGCTCACCCTCGCGCAGTTTCAGCATGATGGTTGGGTGCCAAAAGCGGCGATTGAGTATATCGCTTCAATCCTTGGCCTCGCACCAATTAAAGTGCATGAGGTTGCCTCGTTTTATACCATGTATAACCTCGCGCCGATCGGCAAACATCATTTGCAGGTATGCACCACCACGCCTTGCTGGTTGCGTGGTTCTGACGATATTATGAAGGCCTGCGAAAGCAAGCTTGGTGTGAAAGCAGGAGAAACTACGCCTGATGGTTTGTTCACCTTGGTGGAGGCGGAATGTTTGGGTGCCTGTGTGAATGCGCCGATGATGCAGGTCACCAGCGTGAATCCTGAGCGTGATGGCTATTACGAAGATCTCACGCCGCATCTGGCGGCAGAATTGATTGATAAACTGGCGGCAGAGATGGCACCAGATTTTGGTTCGCTTTCGGGTCGTCATAGTTCGGAGCCTTCAACGGGCGCGACCACATTGCATAAAGGCAAAAAACCAAAACCAAAATACGATACTAAATTTACCACCCCTGATGATGATGGCGCGCCGACAGCAGAAGCGCTCGCACAGATAGAAAAAGCAGAACAAAAAGCCGCCACGAAAAAGAAGAAGGAAGATTAGAGCATGCTTGCAGATTCAGATCGTATCTTCACTAATCTCTATGGCTTTGAGGACTGGAAGCTCGCAGGTGCGAAAGCGCGTGGCGATTGGGATAATACCAAGGCCATTTTGGCGAAAGGCCAAGAGGCGATTATTGAAGACGTGAAAGCCAGCGGCTTGCGCGGTCGTGGTGGCGCTGGATTTTCCACGGGGATGAAGTGGAGTTTTATGCCCAAAACTTCGGACGGTCGCCCAAGCTATCTGGTGGTGAATGCGGATGAGGGCGAACCCGGCACTTGCAAAGACCGCGACATGATGCGTCATGACCCGCATAAATTGCTCGAAGGCTGTCTGATTGCGGGTTTTGCGATTCGTGCCGTGGCTGCGTATATTTATATTCGCGGTGAGTTCCGCGAAGAAGCGGATCGTTTGGAATATGCGGTGAAAGAAGCCAAAGAGGGGGGTTTGCTTGGTAAAAATGCTTGCGGTTCTGGCTTTGATTTTGAGATTTTTGTGCATCGCGGTTCAGGTGCGTATATTTGCGGTGAGGAAACCGCGCTGATTGAATCGCTCGAAGGCAAAAAAGGTCAGCCGCGTTTGAAGCCGCCCTTTCCTGCGGGTGCGGGCTTATATGGCTGCCCGACGACGGTGAATAATGTGGAGTCGATTGCGGTAGTGCCAACGATTCTACGCCGTGGTCACGCATGGTTTGCGGCACTGGGTCGCCCGAATAATACGGGTACCAAAGTGTTCTGTATTTCAGGTCACGTCAACACGCCGTGTAATGTGGAAGAGGAAATGGGCATTCCGCTCAAAGAACTGATCGAGAAACATGCTGGCGGTGTGCGCGGCGGTTGGGATAATCTGCTGGCGATTATTCCGGGTGGGTCATCCGTGCCGTTACTGCCCAAAAGTATCTGTGATACGGTGTTGATGGACTTTGATTCCTTGCGTGCAGAGCGCTCTGGCCTTGGCACTGCGGCGGTAATCGTGATGGATAAATCCACCGATATCGTGCGCGCGATTGCACGCCTGAGCAAATTTTATATGCACGAATCCTGCGGCCAATGCACCCCCTGCCGCGAAGGCACAGGCTGGCTCTGGCGCGTGATGGATCGCATGGCCAAGGGCAATGCCCGACCCGAAGAAATCGAAGGTCTGCTCGACGTCGCAGGCCGCATCGAAGGCCACACCATCTGCGCGCTGGGTGACGCCGCCGCATGGCCCGTACAAGGCCTCGTGCGTCACTTCCGCCCCGAAATGGAAGCGCGGATCGCGGAATTTAGTAAGAAGCGGGTGGCGTGATGAAAATATATTCCATAATATTCACGGTAGTTACTTTACTCTTTCATTCTGCTCAAGCTGAGTCGCTGAGTTCAGTGGAAACCATTAAGTGTTTATTTTTAAATGGAAGTTTTACCAGTCTTGAGAAAGATAATTTTAGCACTAAAAAAACAAAAGATAGCATGGAAGTAACTCTTACTAACATTGATTTAAAAACGAGTACCGCTCGTTTGATAGGTAATGCTGGAAAAGAAGAAGTGAATGTTGTTTCGGGGCTTCCTGGTACTTTAAGTTTCGTAGAAATAACGCCTAGTGGACGCGTTAACACGCTAACTGTTTACTCTAGAATTAATAATATGGGGAATGTGGCTGTTTATAGTAGGCACACTGGAAGTGTAAGTCCGTTAAACAGCAGTATAGATCCCACTATTTCCCAGTATTTTGGCACTTGTAAGAAATTGGATTAAATTATGCCCAAACTGAAAATTGACGGACAAGAAATTGAAGTAGCTGCGGGGATGACCGTGATTCAGGCTTGTGAGCAGGCGGGGATTGAGATTCCACGTTTTTGCTATCACGACCGCCTGAAGATTGCGGGAAATTGCCGCATGTGTCTGGTGGAAATCAAACCCGGACCACCGAAGCCGCAGGCTTCTTGTGCGATGCCCGTGGCAGAGAATATGGAAGTATTTACCAACACCCCGCTGGTAAAAAAAGCGCGTGAAGGCGTGATGGAATTTTTGCTGATCAACCACCCGCTCGATTGCCCAATTTGCGATCAGGCAGGGGAGTGTGATTTGCAGGATCAGGCGCAGCGTTACGGCACAGGCCATAGCCGCTATACTGAACATAAGCGCGCTGTCGAAGAAAAAAACATGGGGCCGCTGATTAAGACGACGATGACGCGTTGCATCCATTGCACACGTTGCGTGCGCTTTGCGGAAGATGTGGCGGGCGTGCCGCAACTCGGAGCGGTGGGTCGCGGTGAGCATATGGAAATCACGACTTACGGCAACGAAGCTTTCGCGTCGGAACTTTCGGGTAATATCGTGGATTTGTGCCCCGTAGGGGCGTTGACATCGCGCCCTTATGCTTTTGCGGCGCGCCCTTGGGAGCTGAAAAAGGTGGAAAGCATTGACGTGCATGATGCGGTGGGAAGCAATATCCGCCTTGATGTTCGCGGGAATGTGGTGCTGCGTGTGCTGCCGCGTTTGCATGAAGAGGTGAATGAAGAATGGCTGGGCGATAAATCGCGCCATGCTTGCGATGGCTTGCGTTATCAACGCCTTGACCGTCCGTATATCCGCCGTAACGGCAAGTTGGAAGCGGTTTCTTGGGAAGAGGCTCTCGCCTTCACCGCGCATAAACTTAAAGGCACGGATGCGGATGCGATTGCCGCGATTGCGGGTGATTTAGTATCTGTCGAGGCCGTGACTGCGCTGAAAGACCTGATGGATGCTTACGGCACACCGCATTATGATTGCCGTCAGGATGGTGCGAATCTGCCGTTTGCGAGCCGTAGCGATTATCTGTTTAACTCCACTATTGCAGGGATTGAAGAGGCAGATT
>JBILIE010000216.1:0-3239 GCA_044350115.1 Rickettsiales bacterium | reverse complement strand
CAGAAGTGTGGTATCGTGATCGCTGGCATCCGATTGACCCCGCCACTCAAAACTTATTCTTCCGCACGCCGCATCTGCCGTGGTGGACGGGTACGGATGGGCTATATACGCTCGAAGGCGCGCATTCGCTGGAAACTAAATTATCGGTGAAGAAAAATACCGATAACGCCCTGACGCGGGCGATTTGGAAAAACGGTAAAATGGCGGATTTCCTCCTGCGCTTCTCGTTTTTCAACTTGCCGATTAGCACGCAACTAGTGTTTCAAGTGTTGCTGATGATTCCCGTAGGCGGCCTAATGATCGCCTTTTTGCGGCAGATGATTGGGGTGAAAACCTTTGGTACCTTTATGCCCGTGCTGGTGGCGCTTGCCTTCCGCGAAACAGGGATTTTCACGGGTGTGGTGGCATTTGTGATGATTGTGGCGCTAGGGCTGTTGATTCGCAGCTGGTTCCACAAACTACATCTGCTGATGGTGCCACGGCTGGCGGCGGTGCTGACCATTGTAGTACTGATTATGAGCTGGATGGCGCTACTGGCGCAGAATCTGGGGATCACGCTCGGCCTTTCGCTGTCGCTGTTCCCGATTGTGATTCTGACAATGACCATTGAGCGTATGTCCACCATGTGGGAAGAATCTGGCCCGAAAGAGGCGGTGCAAGTGGGGATTGGAAGCCTTGCCTGTGCGGTACTGGGTTGCATTGTAATGACCAATGCCACGCTGATGCATCTGGTCTTTACCTTCCCCGAATTGTTGTTGATTGTGCTGGCGCTGAATATTCTGCTGGGCGGCTATAATGGCTATAAGTTGAGCGAATATCGCCGCTTCCGCAAATTACATCAGAAAATTGTGGCACAGCAGGGGCAAAAATAATGTTCCCAAAATCGTATCATGATGCGGGTATTTTGAGCATTAACAGCCGCAACCGCGAATATATTCTGCCGAATAATCCGCGCCGCCTGTATCCGCTGGTGGATGATAAGATTGAAACCAAAAAACTGGCGATTGCCGCAGGGATTCAAACGCCAGAACTTTATGGCATAATCGACAATCTCTACGACATCAAAAATCTGCGGGATATGGTTAAGGACAAGCCCAGTTTTGTGATTAAGCCTGCGCGCGGCAGTGGCGGCGGTGGCATTACGCTGATTACGGGTCTGACCGCCAATGGTTATCGCAAAGCCAGCGGCGCGCTGATGAGCGAAGGCGAGATGCGCTATTATCTCAGCAACATCATCAGCGGCATGTATGGAATGGGGATGGGCGGCGATCGCATTATCCTCGAATATACCGTGAAATTTGACCCGCTCTTTGCCGATATTGCCTATCAGGGCGTTCCCGATATTCGCGTGGTGCTCTATAAAGGCGTACCCGCAATGGCCATGCTACGGCTACCAACACGCGCTTCTGACGGCAAAGCGAACTTACACAAAGGCGGCATTGGCGCAGGCATCTGCCTCGGCACCGGCGAAACCCTCAGCGGCGTACAATTCGGGCAAGTGACCGATACGCACCCCGAAACGGGCGGCAAAATTAGCGCCTATCAGATTCCTGGCTGGGAGAGCCTGCTCGAAATGGCCTCGCGTTTTTATGATATTACAGGTCTGGGCTATGTCGGCGTGGATATCGTTCTCGATAAAGACCTCGGCCCCATGATGCTGGAAGTCAATGCCCGCCCCGGCATTGCCATTCAGGTCGCCAATTCCGCTGGCCTCAAACACCGCTTGGAAGCCATTGATGCCGCGATTGTTACGGAAGCGGATTTCTCCAACCCCGCCAAGCGCGCCGCTTGGGCACGCGAGCGGTTTCGGGTGAAATAAAGGAGCAGTTAGCTGCTAGGTTTTAGGTTTTAGTAAAGCTTTTTGCTATAACCTAACAGCTAGAACCTCACTGCTGAAAATGCATGACACTCCCCAAACATCTCCACGGCATTGCCTATATGATTCTGGCGATGGCTTTGTTTTCGCTGATGAATAGCTGCTTGCGGTTTTCCTCTGCCGAAATGCCGAGCGCGCAGATGGTGTTGTTGCGTAATGCCTTTGCCGTGGTGATGCTGTTTTGCTGGAGCTTCCCTCGCCATGGCCGCATTATTTTTACCACGCAACGTTGGCGCGGGCACGGCACGCGGGCGTTGATTGGAATCGTCTCGATGGAGATTTGGTTTTATACGATTGGCGTAATGCCGCTGAACGAGGCGACGGCGCTCAGCTTCACTGCCCCGATTTTTGCCACAATGCTGGCGATTTTGCTGCTGAAAGAAAAAGCCACCCCCGCCCGCTGGACGGCGATTCTCGTCGGATTTGCAGGGATGCTGGTGATTTTACGCCCCGGAGCCGCGCTTTATACTTTGCCTGCCTTATTGGTGTTGTGCAGCGCGATGATGATGGCCTTTGGCGGAACGCTGATTAAAACCCTGACCAAAGCAGAACACCCCGATAAGATCGTCTTTTTACAAGCGCTGGTGATGACCCCTTTGGCAATTCCTGCCGCACTCTATCACTGGCAGGCGCTTAGCTTGCAAGGCATAGGCTGGGCGGTGCTGGTGGCGTTCTTCTCGCTCACCGCGCATCTCTCGCTCACCCGCGCTTTTGCACTGAGCGAAATGGTGTTGCTGATGCCATTTGAGTTTGTGCGCCTGTTGCTCACCGCGTTACTGGCATGGGCATGGTTTGGCGAAACGCTGGATGGCTATACCGCACTCGGCGCATTACTGATTGTGGCAGGATCAGTCTGGAGCGCAGCCGAAGGCAACCCTACAGTCAAACGACTCTTGCGCCGATTAATGATGAAAAAGGAGAATTAAGCAGCTGCAACAGCTGATTTTTTCGCCGCTGCTTTTTTGATTTTGCTTTTCAGCTTCACGCCGTATTCCGCCAATTTGGTGGTAGAAGTGGTGAGCAGATAATTATCCAAACCGCCATTATGCTCAACGGTACGAATCGTAGAGGCAGCGATTTTGAGCGGCACGCCCATACCCAGAATTTCTGAGTTCAGCGTTACTTCCTGAATATTAGGCATAAAACGACGACGCGTTCTGCGGTTAGAGTGAGAAACATTGTTTCCGCTCATTACATCTTTACCTGTGAGTTCACAACGACGTGCCATAATAGTACCTATCTGAATTATAAGAGGGGGTGTGTATAACTGCTTGCACACAACTCGTCAAGCGCGAATTTTAGATCATCTATTTGTAAGTGCCGCGCTTTTGGCGTATGATACCCCCATGAATCGCTGCGGGAT
>JBILIE010000040.1:0-9772 GCA_044350115.1 Rickettsiales bacterium | reverse complement strand
TGGCATCGGCCGCTTTGTCGGACTCATCACCATGGAAGTGCAAGGCCGCTCGCATGATTGCCTAAAATTAGTCTATGCAGGCGAGGATAAACTCTTTGTTCCTGTTGAAAATATCGACGTGCTCAGCCGCTATGGCAATAGCATTGAAGAAGGCGAAGCACCGCTGGATAAACTCGGCGGCACCAGCTGGCAAGCGCGCAAAGCGAAGCTAAAAGAGCGCATTAAACTCGCGGCGGAAGCCTTGCTTAAAATTGCTGCCGAACGTGAATTAGCGGAAGGCATCATCCTCACCCAAGCCGAAGGATTATACGAAGAATTTTGCGCCCGCTTTCCTTATGTTGAAACCGAAGATCAGGAAAAAGCGATCGCCGATGTGTTGGATGATCTCTGCTCTGGAAAACCCGCAGACCGCCTCATTTGCGGCGATGTGGGCTTTGGCAAAACCGAAGTCGCCATGCGTGCTGCTTTTGTGGCGGCTACTGCCACAGACAACCCTGTGCAGGTCGCGATTATTGCCCCCACTACTTTACTTGCGCGGCAGCATTATAAAAACTTTACCCAGCGATTTGAGGGCTTCCCCTTAAAGGTACGCCAATTCTCCCGCCTCGCCACGACGAAGGAAATGAAAGAGGGCATCGAAGGCCTCGCCGATGGCTCCGTCAACATCGCGATTGGCACGCATGCACTCCTCGCTGATCGCGTGAAATTCAAAAATCTCGGATTGTTGGTAGTGGATGAAGAACAGCATTTTGGGGTGAAGCAGAAAGAAAAATTGAAGTCCCTAAAAAGCCATGCTCTGCTTACAGGGGAATCGCCGAGTCCGCAAGACGATGCGGTGGAGGGTAATCTGCCGCCTCACGTTGTCACCCTCTCTGCCACGCCAATTCCGCGCACGCTGCAAATGGCGCTGACAGGCGTTCGCAGCCTTAGCCTTATTACTACACCGCCGGTGGATCGCCTCGCGGTTCGCACTTTTGTCACGCCTTATGATCCCGTGACTTTGCGTGAGGCTTTGCTGCGCGAATATCATCGCGGGGGGCAAACTTTTTATGTCACCCCATATATTTCCGACATCGCCGAACTCAAACATCGCATTACCGAACTCGTACCGGAACTCAAGCTGGCAGTTGCACATGGCCAAATGCCCGCCAGCGAACTCGACGAAATCATGAACGATTTTTATGATGGCAAATACGATGTATTGCTCTCTACCGCCATCATCGAATCGGGCATTGATGTACCGACCGCCAACACCATGATTATCAACCGCGCCGATCGTTTTGGTCTGTCACAACTCTATCAATTACGCGGGCGTGTAGGCCGTAGCAAGACTCGCGCTTATGCGTATTTGACCCTGCCGCATGGCCGCAATTTCAGCGCCAATGCGCTCAAACGGCTGGAGGTGATGCAGACGCTTGACACGCTAGGCGCAGGTTTCAGCGTCGCCAGCCACGATATGGATATTCGCGGATTTGGTAATTTAGTAGGCGAAGAACAATCGGGCCACATCCGCGAAGTCGGCGTGGAGCTTTATCAGCATATGCTGGAAGAAGCCGTTGCCGAAGCCCGCCGCGCCAAGAAAGGCGAAGCCATGGCCGCCGCCGCCGCTTCGCATGAATGGCGCCCGCAGATTAATCTTGGTCTTTCGGTGTTGATTCCTGAAAGTTATGTGCAGGATTTAGATTTGCGTTTAGGTTTATACCGCCGCGCTGCTGGCCTTAAAACTGCTGAAGAAATTGATGAATTTGATTTAGAACTCACCGATCGTTTCGGCACCCTCCCCCAAGAAGTGTCGCATTTTCTGTTTATTTTGAAACTGAAATTGCTCTGTGTGCAAGCAGGGGTGGAGCGCTTGGACGCTGGCCCCAAAGGTGCCGTGCTAACCTTCTATAAAAACCAAGTATCAAACCCGCAAGGTTTGCTAGGCTTCATCAGCAAACGCTCCCGCAACACGAAGTTACGCGCCGATCACAAACTCGTGTTGATGTTCGAAATGGAAGAAGAGGCAAAACGCCTCTCCTTCGTGAGTCAAATGTTAGCGGAATTAGTGGTAGCGGTTAGTACGCCCCAACCCCATGTTGCTGCGTAGCGGCGGCGGCTTTTGCTGCTTCTGCTGCTGCAAGATGATTCTCGTGAGGCTGGGTAACGCGATCCATCACATTCGTGGGAGCAATTCCATTCACCGGAGGCGTTGCGGGTATATTTTTTTCTTTCTCCACAAAACTATCGTGATGCGGCGCTTTGCCATGATCAGCGTGCTCATTATGATGCGGTGCAGCACCATCCAGTGCCGCATTTGCCTCGTGACGCTCTTTACGAATCGCCGCTTCCATTTCATGTTCTGCTGCGGTTTTTTCGTGATGCTCATGCGCGGGTTTCTCATGCGTATTCGCTGCGTGAGGCTGATCGTGATGTTCTGGCTGTTGGTGCGGAGCCTCTTGTTTAGCTGGCTCCGTTGGTTTGAGAGCCGCTGCCACGTGAGCACGCTCATCGGTAATTTCTTTCACAAAATGCTGCGCCATCGCCGTCACCAGCTTTTTATCAAATTCGGTTTCGGCCACTTGAATGCTGTTGCTTAGCTCCTGCAGTTTCGTTCTGGTAGGTTTGCCGAGAAGCATATCGCCCAATTGCGCCATACCTGCACCTGCCGCGAGAAAGACACCAATATTGGCCGCCCATCGTCCCACCGGCTTCCAGTTTTTACTTTTTACAAAATTGTTAGTTAAAAACGCTGCACCAATGGAAGCACCTAAAGATAGAACCGCATTAATAATCCCCTTAGTCTTCAGGCCCTTTTGTAAACCCACCGCATCTGTTTCTGCTTGCTTGGCTTGCGCTTCCAGTGCTTTTCCATCCAACCCCAAAGTCGTGGCAATGGCGAGTTTTTCTTGCCCTTTTTGTGCGGCTGATTGCGCGTTATCTTCCTGTGTAATCTGAAACTTATTCATCTGGTTCAGAGTTGCCTGCGCTGCTTCCAGATGCACATCGTTATTAGGATCCAGCCCTAATTTCTGCGCTACTTCCTGCATGTTCGCAAGATACGCTTTCTGATCTTCGCTCAGTGCCATATTATTACTCTCAGCCATATTCCCACCTCAGTTATTGGGGTTTTCTTATTCGAGTTCAGTATAACAAATAAAATGGAGCAAAATGTTACAATTACGTGAAGTTTTCTTTTAGGAGGGGGGGGCTCCCCCTGCCCCCCCCACGGCTTTGCCGCCTCGCCTTGCTCGGTGAAGCTTCAATTGCTTAGATATATACCTTGCGCTAAAGATGCCAAAAGCTATACTCACCGCCAGTTTTAAGTTTAATCCGAATAAGTGTGAGGCGTGCAGCGTGGGGGTTGGGGACGATTTCCCAACAGAACGAAGTGCAAAAAAGATGAGCGATTTATTTACCAATCAGGCTAAAGCTGCTGCCGCTGAAAAAGCCTATACGGCAGATGATATTGAAGTCCTAGAAGGACTGGAGCCCGTACGCCGTCGCCCTGGGATGTATATTGGCGGTAGCGACGAGAACGCCATGCACCATCTGGTGAATGAGGTGTTTGATAATGCGATGGACGAGGCCGTGGCGGGTCATGCGACACGCATTGAAGTAAATGTGCAGCTCGATAATATCATCACCATTACCGATAATGGTCGCGGAATTCCGATTGATCCGCACCCTAAATTCCCCAAAAAATCAGCGCTAGAGGTGATTCTCACCACGCTGCACTCAGGCGGAAAATTCAGCAGCAAAGCCTATGAAACCTCTGGCGGTTTGCACGGCGTGGGCGTTTCGGTCGTCAATGCGTTGTCGGATATGCTGGTGGTGGAAGTGGCACGCAATAAAAAGCTTTATCGTCAGGAATATTCTCGCGGTGAGCCGCAAGACAAAATCAAGGAAGTTGGCGCAGCGCCTAATCGTCGCGGCACTTCGATTACCTTCCACCCCGACCCCGAAATCTTTGGTGACAAAGCAAAGTTTCGCGCAGAGAAGCTCTATAAATTTGCACGTTCAAAAGCCTATTTATTCCGCGGTGTAGAAATCCGCTGGGAATGCGCGCCCGAATTGGTGGAAGGCACTAACACCCCCGCACAGGATAAAATTCATTTCCCAGGCGGACTTGCCGATTTTTTGGCCGATACTTTAGACGGTAAAACGCTCGTCACCCCCAATGCTTTTAGTGGTCAGGCCGATTTAGCCGATGGCAAAGGCCGTGTAGAATGGGCGCTCAGCTGGCCAGATGAAGACGAAGGCATCAGCAAATCTTATTGCAATACCATTTACACTCCCGAAGGCGGCACGCATGAAACGGGTTTTCGCAGCGCATTACATCGCGGCTTGAAAGCCTATGGCGAAATGCTGGGGCAAAAGAAAATGACCACTGCCACGCCAGAAGATATGACGATGAGTGCCTATCTGATGCTCTCGGTTTTCCTCAAAGACCCGCAATTTCAAGGCCAAACGAAAGATAAACTCGTATCCAGCGAAGCCACTAAATTGGTGGAAAATGCGGTGCGCGACCATTTTGACCACTGGCTTTCAGGCGATTCTGGGCAAGGCCAACAGCTGATTAATTATATTCTGGAGCGGATGGATCAACGCCTCAGCCGCCGCAAAGAAAAAGAAACCTCGCGCAAAACCATTACCCAACGCTTGCGCTTACCCGGAAAACTGGCGGATTGCACGCGCTCCAGCCAACAAGGGACTGAGTTATTTTTGGTGGAAGGTGACTCCGCAGGTGGCTCCGCCAAGCAAGCACGCAGCCGTGACAATCAAGCAATTCTGCCCCTGCGCGGTAAAATTCTGAATGTTGCCAGCGCGACCAGCGATAAAATCCGCGCCAATCAAGAGATTTCCGACATGCTGCAAGCACTCGGTTGCGGCACGGGCAAACATTATAAAGATGCTGATTTACGCTACGAAAAAATCGTGATTATGACGGATGCGGATGTGGATGGCGCGCATATTGCCAGCCTGCTGATGACGTTTTTTTATCAGG
This sequence comes from Rickettsiales bacterium, assembly GCA_044350115.1. Taxonomy (GTDB): domain Bacteria; phylum Pseudomonadota; class Alphaproteobacteria; order Rickettsiales; family JALZUV01; genus JBILIE01. The sequence goes on along the minus strand of JBILIE010000040.1, from coordinate 4,785 downwards.
AACTGCCAGAGCTAATCCGCAACGGACATCTCTATCTCGCCCAGCCCCCGCTTTACCGCATCACCCGCAAAAACGAGACTTTCTATGCGGCGGATGAGGTGGAAAAAGAAAAGCTCATCGCCAAGCTTGGTAACCGTGCGAATTTAGAAGTGGGTCGCTTTAAAGGCCTCGGTGAAATGACTCCCGCACAGCTTAAAGAAACTACGATGCAACCCGGAAAACGCCGCTTGCTGCAAGTGATGATCGCGCAAGAAGATGTTGCCAGCACCGCCGAACGTGTGGAACATCTGATGGGCAAAAAACCAGAACTTCGCTTTCAATTTATTCAGGAACAAACCGCGCTGAAAGGCGAGACATTGAAAGACGCGCTGGACGTTTAACTGCGCTACTTTCGTTAAAAAGCTAATTAAATCCCAAGTGGATCAAACTGTTTGAAAATACTGTTTCAGCATCTGCTCATAAATTTCGGTGAGCTGCTCCAACACTTTCACTTCTACATTCTCATCTACCATATGCGAGGTGCGGCCTGTGGTTCCAAATTCTACTACAGGACAAAAATCTTTGATAAAGCGCGCATCGGATGTGCCACCTGTGGTAGAGAGTTCAGGGAATAGACCCGTTACTTGTAGCGATACTTTTTGCAAAATATCCGTCAAACGGTTGGGTTCGGTGTGGAATGCCTCGCCTGAAAGACGCATTTCCAGATCAAATACTTCCACCTCATCTTCACAAATGTTTTGAATCCAGCGTTTGATTACGGCCACAGGGCGGCTGTCATTAAAGCGCACATTGAATTTTGCAGAAGCGGAAGCGGGAATCACATTCGTCGCAGGATTTCCCACGTCGATGGTGGTCACTTCCAGATTACTCGGTGGGAAAAAAGCGGTGCCGTCATCTAGTTTTTCCTGCTGCAAACGCTGCAAAATATTAACCATATATTTCAGCGGATTATCCGCCAAATGGGGGTAGGCAACATGCCCCTGTTTGCCACTCACGGTGAGTTTACAATTGAGGCTGCCACGGCGACCAATTTTGATCATCTCTCCCAAAAAGAGTGGATTCGTCGGCTCACCTACCACGCAAATATCCAGCGCTTCTCCCTTTTCTTTCAACCAATCCAGCATTTTGCGTGTGCCGTTAGTGGCGGGCCCTTCTTCGTCCAGTGTAATCAACAAACTTAGAGATCCATTGATTCCTTTGGCAATCACGCGCTCGGCGGCGGCCACAAAACAGGCAATCGCGCCTTTCATATCTTCCGCCCCACGACCATAGAGCAAACCGTCATGGATCTCCGCACCGAAGGGATCATATTTCCATGCCGCAGCATCACCCACAGGCACGACATCTAAATGCCCTGCAAAGCAAAAATTGGGGCTGGCAGTGCCATAACGTGCATAAAGATTTTCAACTGATGGCTCACCGTCCTCGTCAAAAGTCTGACGATAAACAGTAAAACCAATCTGCTCTAGCGCGTCTTGCAATATCTTCAACACGCCTGCATCCTGCGGCGTAACGCTAGGGCAACGGATGAGTTTTTGAGTAAATTTGATGGGATCTAGTGCCACTAAAACTCTCTCAAGAGTTCATTCACACCCGTTTTAGAGCGTGTTTGCGCGTCCACTTTTTTGACAATCACGGCGCAATAGAGCGAGGGATCACATGCCTTCTTCGGCGGCATCGAACCCGCAACCACCACAGAATAGGCAGGCACGCGGCCTTGGTGAACTACACCCGTTTCGCGGTCGATAATTTTGGTAGAAGCGCCAAGGAATACGCCCATGGAAATCACAGATCCTTCCTCTACAATCACTCCTTCAGCCACTTCACTGCGCGCACCAATAAAGCAATTATCCTCGATAATCACAGGGTTCGCCTGTAACGGCTCCAGCACGCCGCCAATGCCTGTGCCACCTGAAATATGACAATTTTTGCCAATTTGCGCGCAGGAGCCGACGGTCGCCCAAGTGTCAATCATTGTCCCCTCGCCCACATAGGCACCAAGGTTCACAAAAGAGGGCATCAACACCACATTGGGTGCGATATAGGCCGATTTACGCACATAGCTTCCGGGAACTGCGCGGAAACCTGCGGCTTTAAACTCAGCTTCCCCCCAGCCTTCCAGCTTAGATGGCACTTTATCCCACCAATAACTGTGCTGATCTGGTGCTTCATAATTACGCGCCGAATAAGGCCCATGAGCGATCAGCTCGTTATCATTCAGGCGGAATGAAAGCAGCACCGCTTTCTTCAGCCATTGGTGCACAATCCACTCCCCATTTTGCTTCTCGGCGACTCGAAATTTGCCAGAATCGAGGCCATTTAAGGCTTCGTTAACAGCTTCGCGCACATCGCTTTTGGTCTGAGAATGAACATCAGCGCGGGTTTCAAAAGCAGATTCAATTATATTTTGGATTTTAAGCATTGGTTAAAACATTTTGAGCAGAATGGGTTACATGAAAACGACTGCTACCGCACTACCAGTTGCCACTTCGGCTGTCAAACACGACCGTGATCGCTTTGTGGCATTCGCTTTTGCCTCCGCAGATATGCTCATGGAAATAAACGAACAGCACCATATTACCTATCTCGACGGAGCCACCACAGGCTTTTTAGGCGGTGATACGCAAAAATGGTTGGGAAAAGATTTTACCAGCCTTATCGCCAAAGAAGATCTTACCTATTTTAGAGAGGTGCTTGCGCGGATGCAATCTCGCGGCCGCATCAATCAATGCAAACTGCATCTGCAAACCAAACTCTATAAAGCTTTGCCAGTAATGCTTTCTGGCCTACGCCTTCCCAATCAACCAGAGGCGCTATACATCACCCTCACCGTACTCACCGAGGAAATGTCGCCAGACGAACTGAAAAAGCGCGATATTAAATCGGGTTTATTCCATAAAGAAGATTACGCCAAAATCGCACAAGAGCGAATTCAACAAGCGCAAGCCGACGGTCACGATACAAGCCTCACGATGTTGGATATTCCGGGTCTCAAAGCATTTCTAGATAGCCTCGAGCCAGAATCTGCCGCCGCGCTGATGATGGAAATTGCCGATTATCTCCGCAGCAAATCGCTGGGTGGTGACACTGCAGGTTTAGTCAGTGAAGGCGTTTACAGCTTTGTGCATGACGCATCCGTCACCACCGATCAACTGATTAAAGAAGTGCAAGCCATCACGCAGCGTCTCGATCCTGCGGGCAAAGGTCTTGCGCCGAAAGTACAAAGCATCAAAGCCGACATTAGCAACCTCACCGAACATGATTCGGCCAATGCGATTCTTTACACACTGAAATGCTTCTCGCATGATGCGGATAAGTTTGATCTCACTTCGATCCAGCAAGGCTATCAGACCATGCTGGAAGAAACGCTGGAGAAAATTTCTTCTTTCAAACAAACCGTTTCTAAAGACGACTTCCAGATGGCATTTCAGCCAATTGTGGATCTCAAAACGGGGGTGGTTCATCACTATGAAACGCTGGTGCGATTACAGAGTGACCAATTCAGCAACCCTTTCCACTTCATCACTTTCGGCGAACAAACAGGGCTGATCAACGATTTTGACCTTGCCATGTGCCAGCGCGGCCTTCAGGTGTTGGAAGAAGCACACAAGAAAGGCAATTCACCGATTATCTCCATCAACCTTTCTGGCAAATCGCTCTCTTCAAATCTATTTATGGAAATGATTGCGAAACTGCTGGCGACTGCGCCAAGATTCAAAAAGCAGATGATGATTGAAATCACTGAATCTGCCAAAATAGAAAATCTCGAAGTTGCCAATAACTTTATTCAATCGCTCCGCAAAAATGGTCACCAATGCTGCCTTGACGACTTTGGCGTGGCGGAATCCTCCTTTGAATATCTGCGTCAATTGCATGTGGATTATATTAAAATTGACGGCAGTTATGTGCGCGACGTTATTTCTTCTGCACGTGGTCGCAGTGTGTTGCGCGCTATGGTTGGCATGTGCCGCAACCTCGGCATCAACACCATTGGCGAGATGGTTGAAGATGAAAAAACCGCCATCACCCTTTGGGAAAGTGGGGTGCATCTAGGTCAGGGTTACTTCTTCGGCAAACCAACTTTAGATGAAGATGAACTCGCCAATTTTGAAAAAATACTTCCACATTACCGTGGAATTGTTCGCGCCAAACGCTTTGCTAATGGCGATCATGAGCGCGAATGGTGGCAACGCAAGGACTAGCAATGAAACATAAACCCACACAAACACAACCAAACGAACCTCAACTAATTTTGCGGGATCATTATCGCCAGAATGAGTTTTTGGAAACCCGCATTGAAATTACCACCGAATATATTTCGCTGGAAGAAGACAATGTGCTTGAGGTTTTTCCGCTGGATGGATTGTATCTTTTCAGTTCCATGCAAGACGAAATCCGTATGCATATTGCAGGTAAAATCTCGGCACTTGCGCCCATTCTGGTAGAAACACAAAAAGACTACCTACTCGAATATACAATCAAAATTCTGCGTGTATTGGCGGAAGACCAAGCAGCGCGTGTGCGCCGTATTATCGCAGAAGAACTCAAAGACAGCCACCACGCCCCTGCCGAAATTATCCGCAAACTCGCATGGGATAGTGCAGAGGAAGTCGCTGAGCCTATTCTAGAATACTCCCCCTTACTCACCGATGCAGAACTCACTGATATACTCTCAACCACACACCTACCTTGGGTTTCCGAAGCCATTGCTAAACGCCGCGCACTTAGCAGTGAGGTGAGCGATGTCGTGATTATGACAGAAAATAAAGCGGCGATTAGCAACCT
>JBILIE010000215.1:0-3252 GCA_044350115.1 Rickettsiales bacterium | reverse complement strand
CGAGATTCTGTGCAACAAAATCCCAGTTCACCAGTTTATCGAGGAAGGTCGCCATATAATCAGGGCGACGGTTTTGATAATCAAGATAATAGGCATGTTCCCACACATCCATAGTAAGCAACGCAATTTCGCCCTCAGTCATCGGCAATTCGGCATTGCCAGTGCTGGTGATTTTGAGTTTACCGTCTTTGCCTTGAACCAGCCACGCCCAGCCCGAACCAAAACGATTTGCGCCCGCATTGCGGAAGGTGGTGGCGAAGTTATCAAAGCTGCCAAAATCGGTATCAATTTTTTGTGCGAGCGCACCAGAGGGTTTGCTGCCGCCTTGTGGCTTCATGCAGTTCCAATAAAATGTATGGTTCCACACCTGTGCTGCGTTGTTAAAAATAGGGCCTTTGTCTTTGGCTGATTTCATGATGATGGTTTCGAGATCGTCATTGGCCATTTCAGTATTGGCGATGAGTTCGTTGAGCTTCACCACATAAGCATTGTGATGTTTGCCATGGTGATATTCCAGCGTTTGTGCGGAGATGAATGGCTCGAGCGCTGTTTTTTCATAAGGCAGAGCGGGAAGGGTGATAGGCATAAAGACTCCTTTAGGATTAAATTACCAATGGAATATAGTGGGTTTTGTGCGGATGGCAAGGCTGAGCCTTTATTTGCGAGTGATTCGCAGCAGGTGGCGTTGTTGGTAATTCGCAGGGCTACAAAATAATGGCTACCCATTGTTTTGTTGTCACTATGTGCATAAGTCTGTGCACAATCTCTATAACCTCTTGATTGTTGTATAAATGTCACAAAATACCACAAAGCTAAGTTTTTTATGCGCTTAGCCCATTTGGGTGTTGACCTATCCCAGTGAATAGGGTTATTTTCCCATTAATACCCATGACATCCCATGCTAGACCATAACGGTTCACCTAGAAACCGAATTGGGGAAACTAAAGCACGGGGTGTCACGGCAACAACAATAACGGCGTAAGGTGGGGATTACCTTTGCCGCACTTCGGAGCAACCGAAGGCGGAAATCAGCCGGAAATTACAATGGGGTGGGTGGCCAGATGTGAATTTGGTCAGCCGCCTCCTGTTGCCAGGTGGGTAAGGGGCGAAGTTGGGGAAATAATGGCGCTGTTCTTATCGACATTCACGAATAAGCTCGACAAAAAGGGGCGGGTTTCTGTGCCTGCACAATTTCGCGCGGCTTTGGCTGGGCAAGAATTTGGCGGAATTATCGCGTATCCCTCTTTCATTAATCCCTGCATTGAAGCTTGCGGCTTTGATCGCATTGCCAAACTTAGCGCTAATATCGAAACCTTAGAGCCATTCTCCGAAGAGCGCGACGCTTTCGCGACCACGATTTTGGGCGGAAGTATGCAAATTGCCTTTGACGGCGAGGGGCGGGTGATGATACCCGAATCGCTGCTCGAAGAAGCGAATATAAAAGAACAAGCCCTGTTTGTGGGTAAAGGGGAAACTTTTGAGATTTGGGAGCCAAAAGCTTTTGAAGAATACGCGGCGCGTGCGCGGGCAATTGCTCGCGAGAAACGCTTGCATCTGCGCTCGGACACTCCGGCAGGAGGCACGCAATGATGATCACCCTCAATTGTGGCTGGGGAACTCCTGGTGAAGAAGTTCCGGCAGATAAGGGATTCCAGCGTGCTATCCATAGCCTCAATGCGGCTTTCGGTACGGATTGGACTCCCGGTGCGCCTGAAAATGATAACCTTCCAGAGTACCTCTATGTTGTGGTTTAAATCGCTGCGTAAGCCAGAAAAACAAACGCAGTCTAAGAAAGTGCTGCGGAATGCCATGCGTTTGCAGAAAATGCGTGTGCGCAGTGCTTCGGTGCAGGCAACAATAGAGCTGGGATGGGCACAAAAAATTATTCGGAGTGCACGCTAGTGACTCTGCATCAACCCGTCATGTTAAAGGAAGTGCTTGCTGCCATGCAGCCTCGAGACGGTGAGATTTATGTGGATGCAACTTTCGGTGCGGGCGGTTATACGCGTGCGTTGCTGGAATCAGCGCAGTGCAAAGTGTTTGCGATAGATCGCGATCCTTCCGTGCAGGAACTGGCGGAGAAACTGCAAAAAGAGTTTGCGGGTCGTTTCTGTTTTTTAATGGGCTGTTTTTCCGATATGGTGGCGCTGCTTGCGGCGCAGGGCGTGGAAAAAGTCCAAGGTGTGGTGATGGATATCGGCGTGTCATCCATGCAAATTGATCAGGCCGAGCGCGGATTTTCGTTCCGCCATACAGGGCCGCTTGATATGCGGCAGAGCCAAAGTGGAATTAGCGCAGCGGATGTCGTTAATACGATGAAAGAAAGCGAGCTGGCCAATATTCTCTATGAATTTGGTGAGGAGAAAAAGTCGCGTCAGATTGCCCGCGCGATTGTGGCGCAGCGGGCGATTAAGCCGTTTGAAACCACGACAGAATTAGCAGAGTTGATTGCGAAAGTCGTGCGCGTAGGCAAACAGGAAATTCACCCCGCTACGCGCAGTTTTCAGGCACTTCGTATCTATGTAAACCGTGAGTTGGAAGAACTGGAAAATGCGCTGAATGCCGCAGAAAATCTGCTGGAAACGGGTGGGCGCTTAGTGGTAGTGAGCTTTCACTCGCTGGAAGATCGTATTGTAAAACAATATCTGCGTCAGCGTTCGGGTAGCGAGTCCAGCGGCTCGCGTCATCTACCAGAAATGCCAGCCAAAGTGCAGCCAATTTTCTCGATACATGGCAACAAAGCAATTGCGCCGACTGATGCAGAGATGCGCGTGAATCCAAGGGCGCGTTCAGCCAAATTGCGTTGTGCACTGCGTCTTTCGCAGAAGGAGGCCGCATGAATATTCGTTGGTCAGATTTAATTGCATTTATGGTAATCGTGGCGGCATCTTACGGCCTGTATATGGTGAAGTGGGAAGTGCATGAGCTGAAGCGGCAAAACAACGAAGTGCAAATGCACATTGCCGAGCAAAAAGACGCGTTGAATATACTGGATGCAGAATGGGCATATTTAAATCGGCCAGAGCGTCTGCGCGGTTTGGCAGAAAAATATCTGACCTTAGAGCCAGAAGCGGGCGCACAAATGGTGAGTATGGCACGGTTGATGGAAGTGCCTGAATCGCTGGATTCTGAAGTGCAGACAGCAGAAGAAGAAGGCCTGATTGCAGGCGCACATCTGGCCTCTGCTTCTTCCACACAAAAACAGGGCTTTTAACCCATGGCCGGTCGCGAATACGATCAGCCCACCTCGAA
>JBILIE010000214.1:0-3256 GCA_044350115.1 Rickettsiales bacterium | reverse complement strand
TTTTCTTTCTCGCCCAGCGCCACACCATGCACCAATCGTGCAGGAATATTGGCGGCATTAAGCAGCAAAACCGCCAAGGCTGTGGGCGTTTTAGCTTCGGGAGCCTCGGCCATAATCAAACGGTGGCGATCGTCAATTTTGGTTGCCAGACGTGCAATCGATTTAATGAAAGAGCGCTTATCCGCCGAGGCCTCTTTCGCCTCCACAATCACGCTATCAATCGCCATGAGCAGCGGATCTTCTTTAATATCCTGAGCAACATTCGGGCGGCGCTTCAGATTATATTTCAGATCTGCCATGGGCTTTGTCGTCACCGCCAATTCCGGATCGGGTGAATCCAGTTTATACAGCATTGCACGGTAATATAAAAACTCGCTGCGATCCGTTTTGCGCTTGGTGAAGGCGATGGTGCGATTGCCGTCGGTGTCTTCCTGAATATCGCGACCCCAGCCACCCGCCACAAATTGTTCTTCTACCATCGCCAGATCCTGCGGCTGATGCGGCAGATGCATTTCTAAACGCACAGGCTTATCCGTTGGTTCTTCAAGGTCAGATTTCAGTGAATAATCGGGCTGAAAATTCATCCGCAATTCCACATACCAGCTGTCATATTGCTTGTTGGGTTGCAGCGGAAATTCCAGCACCTTAACTTTGTAAAAGAATAGCGAGCCAGCAATCGCCACCAGCACCAGAATCAATATCGTAACGGTAAAGTTTTTCATGTGAGGCCTTTGTTATCGCTACGGTTTACAATTGGGTTTTGCAGTGAAGGTTCGTGAGGCATCAATCGCCAATTTGCCTTCCTGCATCATATTGCGGCCAATCAGCACGGGGTATAAAAAGTCCGTCCGATCCGCGAGGTTGACTTCCTCTGTGATTAGCTCATTGGCGACACAAAACGTCAGCTTCACCACAGGGCGACGAATAAACCCGCCGTCTTTGGTCTTAATCCGTACCCAGCGCTGAATTTTACGCTCCAATACGCGGCCTTGTTCATTGTCGTCCACCACGCTGAAAACGACGCTGCCGTGATTGCCCCGCGCTTTCACTTCTGGCTTAATCACCTTAATCACCATCGCGCCGAGCGAGGAGGTCGTCGCCCCCGTATCCAGCTTGGCAGGAAACGAAGCATCCAGCTGGTCAATATGAATTTTCTCCACCCATCCTACCACCGATTGATGCCCTGCAAAAGCAGGTATCGGCGCAAAGCCTAGGGTAACCAAACAAAAATAAGCAATAAAACGTGTCATAGATTCCGCTTCTAAAGCAGTGTTTCTATAATTGCAATTAGGGAGATGCTACCGCCGCCCTTGCAACTAAAATAGTTGCTTTATTGATTTCATCCTCCCCTCGCGCGCAGAAAAACGAGAGGCAGGTGAGTGCGCTATTGCCATTGGTGGCAAAAAGAGCAAAGTTACAAAAAAGGGTCAAATCACCCACAACATTACGCAATTAACTGAAGAAACAAAAAATGACTGAAGAACCCCTACACGCTACCCGCCTTTATGCCATCACCCCGCCGAAAATTGATCTGAAAACATTTGTTCCACAAGTGGAGCAAGCCTTTAAGGGTGGCGATATTGGTTGTTTGCAATTGCGCCTGAAAGACGCGACGGATGCGGAAATTATTGCTGCCTGTAAAGAGATTGCGCCCATTTGTGCGGCGCATGAGGCGGCGTTTATCCTCAATGACCGTTACGATCTGGTGGATTTATGTGGAGCAGACGGCGTGCATGTAGGCCAAGAGGATCTAGAGCGCGTATCGCTGAAAGCGATACGCAAGCAATTGGGCAAAGACGCAGTGATCGGCGTGACCTGCCATGCCTCGCGCCATCTGGCGATGGAAGCGGGCGAGGCGACGGCGGATTATGTTGCCTTTGGTGCATTTTATCCCACCACTTCCAAGCCGAAGGAAAAACTGGAAAAATGGGGCACTCCGGGGTTTGAACTGGTGGAATGGTGGGCGACGCATTCAATTTTGCCGCAAGTATCCATTGGGGGTATCACGCCTAAAAATCTTGCCCCGCTGGTGCAAGCGGGCACGGACTTTGTTGCTGCGATCACTGGAATCTGGGATCATCCCCAAGGCGCGCAGGCGGGAGTGGCTGAATATAATAAGGCGATTGCAGAAGCGATGCAGGGCTGATATACGCGCTGCAATCAAATTCTTAAATGGAGCCTCTCTCTATGAAAATCGATGGCGTATCAATTCGTCCGGGTTATGTGTTGCAACACAAAAACCAACTCTGGGTGGTGGTGAAAACCCAGCATACGCAACCGGGCAAAGGCGGAGCCTACATGCAGGTGGAGATGAAAGATGTTCGCCACGGCACCAAGCTCAATGAGCGCTTCCGCTCGGCAGAATCGGTGGAGCGCGTGCGCCTTGATCAGAAGGATTATCTGTATCTGTATAATGACGGCCAGCTGATGCATTTTATGGATCAGGAAAGCTTCGAGCAGATCACTCTTACCAGCGATATTCTGGATGATTTGCAGCAATCCTTCCTTGTCGAAAACATGAAAGTGATTATCGAAAGCCATGAAGGTGAGGCGATTAGCGTAACCATTCCGGACACCGTAACGCTCACGATTGTGGAGGCAGATGCGGTGGTAAAAGGCCAAACGGCATCATCGAGCTTTAAGCCTGCGAAAATGGAAAATGGTTTGCGCGTAATGGTGCCGCCGTTTATTGAATCGGGCACCCGTATCGTGGTCAACACTGCCGATGCAACCTATGTGGAAAGGGCGAAAGACTAGTGCGCACCAATCAATCTGCCACCGTTGCCGTGATGCTCAAAGCTGCGCAAAAAGCAGCCAAAGGAATGCTGCGCGATTATGGCGAAGTGACGGAATTACAGGTGTCGCGCAAAGGCACGATGGATTTTGTGACGCAATCAGATTTGCGCGCCGAAAAAATGATCCGCGACGAACTCAGCGCCGCCCGCCCCAATTTCGGCCTGTTGATGGAAGAAAGTGGCGAGGTGGAAGGCAAGGGTGGCGAATATCGCTGGGTGATTGACCCGATCGATGGCACGACCAATTTTATTCACGCGGTGCCGTATTTTTGCATCTCGCTCGCACTGGAAAAGAAGCGACCGAATGGTTTGTGGTATCCCACCGCTGCCTTGGTGTATGACCCTATCCGCGATGAGGCGTTTATGGCAGAGGAATATAAAGGCGCTTATGTGAACGATCGGCGCATTCAGGTGAGCGGCCGCACGAGCTTTGATGCTGCTTTGCTGGTAACGCATTCACT
>JBILIE010000213.1:0-3257 GCA_044350115.1 Rickettsiales bacterium | reverse complement strand
ATTTCGCGCCAGAACCGATCATCACACCATCGCCGATCTGCGGATGGCGCAGCGCACCTTTGCTGCCGCCGACTCCGCCCAAGGTCACGCCGTGATAAATCAACACATCATCACCAATACTCGCCGTTTCACCAATTACCACGCCCATTCCGTGATCGATAAATAATCGCCGCCCCAGTTTCGCCGCAGGATGAATCTCAATTCCCGTAAAACAGCGATTGCAATGCGACACGATGCGCGCCAGCAATTTCAACTGTATTTTCCACAGGCAATGCGCCAGCCGATGCAACAACACCGCATGAAATCCAGGGTAGCACAACACCACCTCTCCCCAATGCCGTGCCGCAGGGTCACGCGCTAAAATGGTGGAAATATCCTCGCCTATGCGCTTAAACATTGAAATAATTTTAAACCTACTCTACTAAGCGTTAGTGTCGGAACTTAATATAACCGACCAAAAAGGTCAACTATTACTACTTCATGATATGTAGCAGCCTCCAACCGAGCAAGGCGAGGCGCGCAAGCGTGGGGTTTGGGGAGTATCCCCAACGCAAAAAGGAATCTATGGCAGATATTATTTTCACTGGCCCCGAAGGCCGCCTCGAAGGCCGCTACCACCCCGCAGAGCAACCAGGCGCGCCCATTGCGATCGTGCTGCACCCTCACCCGCTTTATGGCGGCACGATGAACAACAAAATCACTTATAGCATCTTCCACGCCTTTGCCCGTGCGGGCTTCGCCGTGATGCGCTTTAACTTTCGTGGCGTAGGCCGCAGCCAAGGCAAATACGACGACGGCATTGGCGAGCTGAGCGATGCCGCCACGGCGATGGACTGGCTGCAACAGCAAAACCCCGAAGCCTCCACCTGCTGGATTGGCGGATTCTCCTTCGGTTCGTGGATCGCGATGCAATTACTGATGCGCCGCCCAGAAATCGAAGGCTTCCTCACCGTTGCCCCGCCAGCGAATCTCTACGATTTCTCCTTCCTCGCCCCCTGCCCGTCTTCTGGACTGATTATTCAGGGCGATAAAGACGAAATCGTGCCCGAAGAAGCGGTGCAAAAACTTGTGCGCAAAGTGGTCACACAAAAAGGTAAAAGCATTGATTATAAAGTTGTAAATGGTGCCGATCACTATTTCCGCAACAACCTCGACGAACTCAACGGCCTGCTCGACGACTACCTCGCCTTCCGCGCCGAAGAATTCAGCGGACGGAGACAACCACCCGATAAAAAACGCCGTCAGCTACCGCGAGATTAAGCAAAACTTTGAACTTTGAGCGATGCTGAAATAAAGAACCCCGCTGCGGAGCTCTTTATTTACAGCACCATCATCCCATGCGGGTTTAGCCGTGTTGGTCCGTCATGGCTGAAAATCACCATCCCATTTTGCTGGCAACGGCTGGCGATCAGCGTTTCTGCGATTGCTTTGCCTGCTTCATCTAAATACAGCATCGGGCGGTCAAGCAGCCATAAGGTCGTCGGTTGAATCATCAACCGCGCTAGCCGCACGCGCTGCCGCCACCCCATCGAAAGTTCGCGCAAGGGGGTTTTTAGCCATGGATCTAATTGCAAAAAACGTGCGGCGAGCGGTATCAATTGTACCTCGCCCCGTTTTGCCCAGCGCGCTAATTGTTTTTCTACCGTCCAGCGCAAAGTGAGTTCGGCGTGATGCTCTGGCAGATAGGTAATGTCTCCGAAGAATAGTTTATTGCCGCGCGTTTCCTGATTATCGAACAACACCGAGCCTTTAGGGCATGACGCTTCATTCGCGATCATCTCCAGCAACAATGTTTTTCCTGCGCCGCTTTCGCCTTCCACACGCAGCAAGCAGGCTGGCAACAACGTGACAGCGAATTCTTGCAACAACAGGCGGTCATTAGATTGACGCGATAGGGACTGAAGGGTAAGCATGAGGATATTATGCTCCGCTTCCCCCAAAAGCCCAATCTCTTTTTTATGCTGGCCGTGCTGTGCTGGATGACGACGGCAGTGCAGGCAGCACCAGAACCATCGCAAGAGATTTCCGCCATCACCATTTTGGCTGACCCCGCCCTCGCAGCTCCCCTCACACAACTCGCCAGTGATTACACACGTGACAATCATATTTCGGTGAGCGTCAGTTTCTTGCCCAGCCTAGAGCAAAATATGGCGATAGAGGCGGGCGAGACAGCCGATTTATTTATTTCTGCCCACCCCACCCTTTTTGCTAAACTCATTCAGAAAAAAGTGCTGACAAAGGATTCAACCACTCCTTTAGTCAGCACCCGCCTGATGCTGGTAAGTTCTGCCATACAAACACGGCCTGTTGCCGCATTAGACATCAAAACCTTCAACCAATGGCGTAAAGATAAAAACTTTTTGCTCGTAGTCGCCAACCCCAGCGCTGCAGCAGAAGGGTTTTATGCCGAACAGGTGTTGCGATATTTGCGCAAAAGAATTTTCTTATCCGATGCCGTGGTGCAGATGCAGAACACTTCCGATATTGTAGATTTTCTGGCATTCACCGAGGGCTTGGGGGTGATGTTTGAGTCCGACGCTTTGCAATCGGAGAGTCTTTCTCTTATCGGCAAGGTTCCTGATGAATGGTATCAAAAACCAACCTTCACTGCAGCAGTGCTGACGGCAGGTTCAAAACAAAAAACACAAAAATTCCTCGCCTATCTGCAAAGCAACCACGCGCAAAGAGTGTTTCTTAAAAACGGATTATACGCTGCGATGCCTAACTAGGCGTGAGCCGTCATCACCGCTGTGCTAAAGTCGCGCAGTTCTTCCTGCAGCGTGCCATAACCCAGTTGTTGATAATCTGGCTTAAAGAATGCAATCGGTTCACCAAACTGATTGTAAACGCCACGCAGTTTTCCTTGAAAATCAATTGCCTTACGATTGCGCGGCAGATTGATGATGGTAAAGCCGCTGGGGTTATTCATCGCCTCTTTATAAATGCGAGCGGCGTATTGAGCATATTCGTCATAATCATAAAAGCCCATGCTGGCACCATAAGTGCGAAAATTTGCAGCTAACATATTTTTATCGCCTAAACCCAATTTATGCATGAGTTGTGAGGCTTCACGTTTGAATGTTTCTAAAAGTGCCATGCTGGATTCTCCCATTTGCTTAAAATTTTAACTAAGCTTATTTTTAATTTTATGATCTAATGATTAACAAAATAATAACATGACAATTATGTGACAGCAATAGGCGAAATTTTTCATCCATAGAGCGGCCAGCGGGCGCGCGGCTCAAAGTCATAGCTTG
>JBILIE010000212.1:0-3263 GCA_044350115.1 Rickettsiales bacterium | reverse complement strand
CGCGCCCTATCCAGCTCATCTACCAGTATAATGAGCGGCTTTTTTTCAAGCGATTCAACATATTCACGTAATTTTTTCCTGATTTCGTGCGTGGCATTGAGTTGATATTCAAACTTTTCATATATCTCTTGGCCACTCTTGAGAATTTCTTGTGCTTTATCCTTTTGGTTGGCGGCACTCTTGGCCGCTGCAATGTCTATTCCTGTTTTGGCAATGACCATCTGATTAAGCAGTATTGGTGCTGCAGCCAAACCAACTAATAGACTCTTTCTTAATCCTTCGGCCTCATCCTGAGGAATTGCTTTCAAAATGGCCGCGCATATTGGAATCAAATGATTCTCAGCAAAATCTGTTTCCCACGCATTGATGGAGATAACCTCATAATCTTGGTCAATAAGGTCGTTTTTCCACATTTGCAGAAAATGGGTTTTGCCACTGCCAAACGGAGCATTGAGGCTCAAAACATAAGCACCATCAGCAAAGGGATAAAACTTGCTCAGTGCTTGCGTGAGATGCTGTGCAAAATCTTTGCGTTTCAGCTTGTCACTATCCTTAAAGGTCAGCTTGTTTTCTATCATAATTACCCCTAAATCGTGCTACTAAACACCTTGCCTTGCGGCTCTTTGCGGGCGAGGCGGGCGTCGAAGGCCATGCAGAGGTTGCGTAGGAAGGGTTTGCCCTGCTGCGTTACTTTAGCGGAGTGTTTGCCCAACACAATTAATCCATCTTTCACGGGTTCGGCCAGCTTGCCTGCTACTTCTTCGAGATAATCGGTATAGAGCGCGGCCTCGCTCCATTCAGTTTCCCCACGGGTCATGATATTTAGCACATGACGGCGCAAAATTTGGTCTTCTTTCGTCAGTTGATGGCCGCGATAAATGGGGATGATTCCTGCCGCCACCGTGGCTTCGTATTCCTCCACCTCTTTGATATTCTGCGCGAAGGCCGTCCATGCATCGCCAATCGCCGAACAGCCGAGCATGAGCATTGGGTGCACGTCCTTCGGCATATAGCCCATAAAATTGCGGTGCAGCGTTTTGCGCTGAACGGCTTGCCACAACCCGTCGGTTTCGAGCGCGAAATGATCCATGCCAATCTCGCGATAGCCGCATTCTTCCAGCATTTCGCGGCCGAGTTCATAGAGCTGACGCTTGGTTTCGCCATCAGGCAAATCCGCCTCGGTATATTTGCGCTGACCGGGTTTGATCCACGGAATATGCGCGTAGGCATAAAAGGCGATGCGCTCAGGTTTCATCCGCCGCACTTCGTCAATCGTGCGGCGGATGGAATCTTTCGTTTGCAGCGGCAGGCCGTAGATCAGGTCATAATTAATACTAGTGTAGCCTAGTTCTCGCGCCGTTAACGTCAGGCTTTCCACCTGCTCCACACTCTGCACGCGGTTGACGATTTCCTGCACTTTGGGGTCGAAATCCTGAATACCCAAACTCAGGCGCGTGAAACCAAGCGAATGCAGCGCCAAGAGTTGCTCGTTGCTGGTAACACGCGGATCAGCCTCAAACGAATACTCAGAACCGTTGGCAGGCATGATGTATTGGCTCAACCCCTCCATCATCATTTTGAGTTCTTCAGGGGTCAGCCATGTCGGCGTGCCGCCCCCCAAATGCAACTCCGCCACTTCAATCGGTGTGGTGCGACCCAGCGCCTTAAAATACAGCGCCATTTCGGCAATCACCGTTTGCACATAAGGCACGCCGCGCCCGTGCTTTTTGGTGATGCGGGTATTGCAACCGCAAAAGGTGCACAGGCTCTCGCAAAACGGAATATGAATATACATTGCTGCGCCACGCCCAATACGCTCGCTCTCGGTGAGCGCGTCTTTCAGCGCGGCAATCCATTGTTCCACATTGGGCGAATCATCCCAATACGGCACTGTGGGATAGCTAGTATAACGCGGCCCCGCGATATTGTATTTTTTGATGAGGGTAGAGGAGGTCACGCAAAGACCTCCCGCGCCAGCCTTACAAATTCGCGCACATTTTCTTCGCGTGCGGTGGGCTGCAAGCCGTGACCGAGGCCGCAGATCCAGCCTTTTCGGGCATCGGCAGGGAGAGCTTTGACGGATTCAAACCATGCGCGCAATTTGGGTTCTGTTACGCTCCATGGATCATTCATCCATTCAGGCGGGACATTGCCCTGAATGGCGTAGCGATCATGCTGTGATTGCAGCACGGAAATCAACTCATGGCTGTGATCGACGCCAATGCCCTGCAGCGAAAGCGGGCGCAAATCATCCCATATTTTTGCAGGCATATTTTTGCTGTAATAGAGCACAGGCATAGTCGGGTGTTTGGCGCGGAATAAACGCAGTAATTCTTGTAGATAAGGAAAGTATCTCATGTTGAATTCCGCTAACGAAACAATATCTGCTGAACTGTCCAGCACCGCCATGCAATCAATCCCCGCCGCCGCTTGTACACTCATATTTTCGGCTAGTAACGGCACTAATTTTTCCATAAATCCGTCAAAGCGATCATCAATCGGCGCCTTGATTTTGCCACTGCCCATGCAGGCGAATTGATAGAGCGTGGCGAGGCCACCCACAAAGCCGATGAGACCCTTGCTGGCAGGCAGGCGACGGCGTAATTCACACAACGCATCCGCTTGAAAACCAAAGAAGTCCTGCGGGTCTTGCGTCGGTTGGTAATGCTGCAAATCGGTCTTGCTCGTCAGCAGCCGCCCAAAGCTCGGCGCGGGGTTAAAATCAAGCGACACCCCCATCGCTTCAATAGGAAATAAAATATCCGAGAACAAAATCGCCGCATCAAAATCAAAATCCTCAATTGGCCCCATCGCCGCTTCGGCGCTTGCCTGCGTGTTGCGACAGAGATCGAGAAACGAATAAGTTTTACGCAAATTCTGATAATGCGCGTGATACCGCCCTGCTTGGCGCATCATCCAAATCGGCGGCGTACCACTCGTATTTTTGAGGGCGAGAGTTTGTTGAAAAAGATTCATATAATTTCTTCTATCAGTTGATACCCAATGCCGCGAATAGTTTTGATGGATTCGTCGCCCACTAATTTACGCAATTTTAAAATAAAATTATCGACGGTGCGGGCGGTGGGGAAAGCTTCCAACGGCCAGACATGGTTTAAAATTTCATCGCGGCTAACAACCTTGCCTCGGCGATCGCAGAGCAATTGCAGCAGCTTAGCTTCTTTGGCGGACAGTATCTCTGACTGGCCGTTGCGGGTGAAAGTGAACGTAGAAAAGTCGATCAATGCATCGCCAAGCTGCACCCG
>JBILIE010000039.1:0-9915 GCA_044350115.1 Rickettsiales bacterium | reverse complement strand
TTTCCATTAGCGCATTCAAGCTCGCTTGTTTTTGCCCAGAGTAGCTATGAAAATAGATATTGAAGGGATGCACACGAATTGGCAACTCTGTGTTTTCTACTGTCGTTTGCAAATATCTGAAGCCAAAGAATCTATCTGTCCAAAGATCCGTATAATCATTTTCGTTCGTGTTGGAGGAATAAATTTGACGCTCATCGCCCACTTGCACACCAATACTGGAAATTGAAGTGTAGGAGGGATATTCAACGTCATACCGCGAGCCGCCGCCATTAATGTTGTATGCGCCATTGAGCCTTACTTCGGCCAGTGCCGCTTCATGTGGCCGTGTATCCCCCGACCATTGATAAATATTAACCTTCTTCCCCTCCGTCAAGGATTCCACATAACGCATGGATCCTCCAATTTCCTTGCCTAAATTATAAGGTTCGCACGCAAAACTTCTCGGCGTCTTATATTCTTGAATAATATTGTCTTCGATAAGATCTGGAGCGCTGATACCACGCATTGGATCCGCACCTGAAGAAATATATTTTTGCTTCATATCAAAGCTTTTTTGCTTATCTTTTATAAACCATTTGCTCATAAAAAATTGTTCATATGGCTTCTTTGCATATTTATCTAAATAAACCGCTTCTCTTTCCGCCACATTTTCTTTTGCAAAAAAACCCCAATACAAGGGATGACTATAAGAATGACTTCCCGCTTCAACATTGGGCAGTGTGTATATTTTGCGCGCAACCTCTTCGCCGCCAGGAACTCCATAACAATCCAATATCAATTCACCTGCAATTGGCGCTACCGTGAACGGATACTCGGTATATTTTGAGAAAATCTTTTCGTAGAGAACTTCGGCAGTAATTACTTTTTTTCCTTTATATTCTTCCAGTTCTGCAAGACTGTTCCAACCATCACCGTCAATATGTGAATAGAAAATCTTGCGACCATTTAAAGTAGTTACGTCTGCTTTTGGCACAGTATGGGTGCCGTCAAAGACTATACGTAATAATTCAAACGGATTCACATACCATTGATGATATACCACTTCATTATGACCATCTAAATGCTCATACACTTCATAATCCAGCGCAATATAAGCACCTTTAGGGTGTGTAATCACCAAGTCTGAAACCGCATCTTCATATTGAGGAGTCAATATCTTTAAATGTGACTTTGCACCATTTGCAGTCAAGGCACGCGCACCTAAAAAAGGTTTTAGGAGATCACGATATTGCCGCTCAAAACCAGTCACCAATGGATCTGCATAAGTGATTTTTGCATCATAAGTGAGATTGAACCATTGGTTAGTATCTTCAACACCTATCTTCTTCAGCAATGCATTAATCTTTGCAACACCACTTACCGTATCTTTGTATTTTTCGGGGAACCCAAGATTGCCAAAAAATATAAGTTTTTTGTCTGCATCAACAACAGAGTTTAACCACTTCAGCCATTGCTCTGGATCATTAACAATTGCACCAGGATCCAGCCACACCACCACTCCTGCTGTATCGGCAGAAAGCGGCTTGAATTCCGCTCTCACATCCTGATAGGCTACTTTATACCCCAAGTGATTGAGTGGCATTTCCAGAAAAGAATGCACTCTGGAGAACCTGAGACTGCCATCATATTTACTATCATATATTCCGACAACAGTGCGCTTTATCGGTATCTCCGCCATCGCAGGAGACATCATACAAAGGCAAATAATTGTTAGGAATATAGCTTGGATATTCTTCACTTCGGCTCCTCAATGACGCTCATCAAGTCAACCGTTGCAACATAAGGAATAAAGCCGTTTTCACGCTGCGTTTTATAAATTTTACGTAAGCCGTCTTTGTCTTCAGGCTTCCAATAATCTAGCGTCACCACTTGCAAATCAGGGTTGGCTTCCTGCGCGGCTTTACCTTCCACCGCCACCTCAGCATAAACACTCTCAGGGAACCATTTATAGGTTTTCTTCTCGAAGTTAATATCGGCCATCGTAGTTTCCAGCAGGAAATAATCCAGCTGTGGAGCTGCTTCTGGCATCACATCCATACCACGATTGAGCATTAATTTGATTTGTGGATATTGCATGCGGATTTCTTTGATCAGATTCACCGCCGCCTCACGCATCCCTGCATATTTTTGTGGGTATAACTCTTCAAGATACAAAGGGCTATCGAGCGTATCAAACATGATTCCGTCAAAACGCTGAAACAGAATCTGAGGGATTTTTACTTCAACAAGATATTTCGTCCATTCTGGGTTGCGAATATCGACATAATAATGCCCAGGCCAGTCCTTATTTTCATTCAACAAAACACCCATTTTCTTGATGGTCTGAAAATCGTCTCGATAATCTTCGGCTTCACCAATGCTCAAATAACCCAGCAGCGTTTTGCCTCTATTTTGCAGAGGGCGGAGCGTTGGATGGGCGCTACTATCAAACACCACCACATCATAAGGAGAAAAGGTCTCCGGTGGCAATTCGTCTCCATAATAAACCACCCAGTTTTTGGGGGGTACATCTTTAGTTGGAAGTTGCACCACAGGCGCGGTTTGTGCCCAAGCATAACTGGCCATGCAGAAATAAAGCGAAATCACGTAAACTAGAATTTTTTCCATGTATCTGTTAAGCCATCTTCAAGTGTAGTCGTTGCTTCAATTTTTAATTCCGTTTTAGCCTTGGTATTATCGCCGAGCGAATGCTTAATATCCCCTATGCGCTCTTGTGCATGGTTAATATCGCTGCCTGAATTGCTAATCTGGATTAATAAACTTGCCAATTCCTTAACACTCGTCGCTTTGTGCGTGCATACGTTAAAGATCTCGGCAGAGACGTTGCCTAAATGCAACTGTCTCATGGAGGCGACAAGGTGCTTGACCACGTCGAACACATGAACAAAATCACGGCTTTGCTCACCGTTACCATAGATTAAAATCGGCTGTTTGTTTTTGAGCTTCTCCATAAGAATGGAAATAACACCAGAATAAGGTGATTTAGGATCTTGACGCGTGCCATACACATTGAAAAAGCGCAGCCCTACGCTTTTTAAGCCATGACACCGCGCTCCCATCGCCGCCTGCCATTCGCACAGTAATTTATCCAAACCATAAGGCGAAAGCGGTTTTGTTTCCGATTTTTCTGTCAGCGGTAAATTCGGATTATCACCAAACACGGCAGCAGAGGAGGCATAGACCACTGGAATGTTGCGTTTTGCTGCTTCGTCAAACACAATCACGGCGCCAGTTTGATTTACCTGATGCGTGTGCGCCCATTCTTCCATCGACTTGGTGACTGAAGCAATCGCCGCGAGGTGAAACACTCCATCGCAACCATCCATCGCTTTGGCTACTGCTGCTGAATCACAAATATCATTGACAATCAATTTCACTGCAGGTGCCAGATTTTCTTGCTTTCCTGTGGAGAGATTATCAAGCACGGTCACCAAATGCCCCGCCGTAAGCAGCGAATCAGCTAGGTGTGAGCCAATAAATCCCGCGCCGCCTGTAATTAAATAATGCATTACAACAATCCGTTACTCTTAAAACTATAATGCCCGAATTTGCCGATAATCAGATGATCGTGAATGGCAATACCCAGCGCACGCCCTGCTTCAACGATTTGTTTGGTAATGTCAATATCAGCTGCGCTCGGTGTGGGGTCGCCGCTAGGGTGATTATGCGCCAGAATAATCGAAGAGGCACTCAACTCCAATGCTCGCTTAATCACTTCGCGTGGGTAAACAGGCGTGTGGTTGATCGTTCCTATCTGCTGTACTTCATCTGCAATAAGCTCGTTTTTTTGGTTGAGGAAAAGAATGCGGAACTGCTCCACCTTTTCCTGCGCCATTTTGAGTTTGCAGTAATCGAGCAGAGCTGTCCAACTGCCAATGATATTGCCCTTTTTTGCTTGCTCGTTCAGCAAACGCCCTGCCGTAGCTTCTGCCACTTTCAGCGCGCCGATGCTCGCCTCCCCTACTCCGTCGATTTTGCTATATTCGGTGATGGGGGCCTGAATCACTTTCGCAAAACTGCCGAAATGCGCGATCAATTTCTTTGCCAACGGCTTCACGTCCCCGCGTGGATGCGCCGCAAATAATACCATCTCCAGCAATTCATAATCCGCCAGCGCATCCGCCCCGCCTTTGAGGAAGCGCTCCCGCAACCGCTGCCGGTGGCCTTTTTGGAAATCTGGTTCGATATTAGACATAAGGCGGCTTATGCAGCCCTTTGGGCGAAAGCGTGAAAATCTCAAAGCCGTCTGCCGTCACACCAATCGTATGCTCAAACTGAGCAGAAAGGCTGCGGTCGCGGGTAGTTACCGTCCACTCATCTTGCGGGTTCAGCCGCGTATCGGGCTTGCCGATATTAATCATCGGCTCCACGGTGAAGAACATTCCTTCCTTCAGCGTCATCCCTTCTCCTTTTTGGCCATAATGCAGCACATTCGGGGCTTCGTGAAACACCTGCCCAATACCATGCCCGCAATAATCGCGCACGACAGAATAGCGATGCCCTTCGGCAAATTTTTGAATCGCAAAACCAATATCGCCAAGTTTTGCACCGGGTTTGACCTGTGCTATCCCCAACATCATCGCCTCATGCGTTAGCTCCACCAAGCGCTTGGCTTTAATCGGCGGCTCGCCCGCAAAATACATGCGGCTAGTATCGCCATGCCAGCCATCGACAATCACCGTCACATCCACATTCACAATATCGCCCTCTTTGAGCGGGCGATCATTAGGAATACCGTGGCAGACCACATGATTCACCGAAGTGCAAATTGATTTAGGAAAGCCGCGATAATTCAGCGGTGCGGGAATCGCCCCATTATCAATAATCATCTGATGGCATAAATCATTCAGCCGATCGGTGGTGACTCCCACCGCAACTTCACTTGCGACCATATCCAGCACTTGTGCAGCCAGCCGCCCTGCTTTGCGCATAGATTCAAAAGCAGCGGGGGGGTGAATAGTAACAGCGCGTGATTCGTTCAAGAGATTATCCTTTCACAGAGGGCAAAACAGTTTTATGAGTAAAATGCTTTTAACACCTCAATGCAGATAGCTCAAACAGAACATGACACCCAAAGCGAGTATCCTCATCATAGGCAACGAAATTCTCTCTGGTCGCACGCAGGACAAAAACCTGCATTGGCTGGCGGGGGAGCTTTCTGGCATGGGCATTAAAGTGGCAGAAGCCGCCGTGGTTCCCGACATTGAAGCGGAAATTATCGCCACGCTCAACCGCCACCGCGCAAAATATGATTATGTTTTCACCTCTGGCGGCATCGGCCCCACGCATGATGACATCACCTCTGCCACCATCGCCAAAGCCTTTGGCGTGGAACTGCCACGCAACGAGGAAGCGGCGCAACTGCTCTATGCTTATTACGGTACGACTGATTTGAGCGAAGCACGCCTTAAAATGGCCGAAATTCCCGCAGGTGCAGAGTTAATCCTCAATCCCGTCAGTGGCGCTCCGGGTTTTAAAATGGAAAATGTTTATGTGATGGCGGGCGTACCCTCCATCTTCAAAGCGATGTTTAACGGCCTGCGCCACACACTCATCGGCGGCGATCCCATTCTTTCCAGCAGTACCACGACTTTTATTGCCGAGAGTATGGTCGCCAAAGAATTGGGTGACTTGCAAAACGAATATCAGCAGCTTGATCTCGGCAGCTATCCTTTTGCGCGTGATGGCAATGTGGGTACACGCCTTGTCATCAGCGGCACAGATACCGCTGCACTACAGGCCGCCCAGACCAAATTGCATGCAATGCTGGATAACAAAAGGGCGACGTACCAACTCGATACATCGCCCTCTGAATAGATTGCACGCGAATTTTAGAACAGGAAGTGAACGCCCGCTTCTAAGTTATGCGAAGAAATATCCGTGCTGAACTTACTCACACCGAGATATGAATATTCTGGATTTGCAGTATCAAAATAGCGATAACCCAAGGTCCATTCTGTTGATGGCAGCGAGGTCGGCGCGTAGCTCAGACCTGCCATAAACTGCCATGCCAATACATCGTCGGTATCATTCACATTACCAAGGAATGCTGCTGTACCATCAATTTTTGCCTGTGCCATACCCAAACCCGCACCAATGTAAGGTGCCCATGCGAGCGACTGACCATTCGCATCCGCCATCACAAAGTCATAATAGACATTTGCCATGGCTGCCTGCACAACGGTTTCACCATCAGATTTAAAGCTGCTAGCACCCACATCAACCTTATTCACATCGGCACCTTGTTTGTGCCACTCTGCTTCAAGACGGAATTTATTGAAAATCGGATTATTTGTTGCAGGGCGATAACCAAGCGAAGCACCGTAACCGATGCCCTGATCCTGACTAAAAGAGCTCACGCCACCGGGATTATTCTCCACATCCACATCGCCCACAAAGGCCATCGAGCCATGCAGACCAACATACCAATTAGGCCAGCGTCCCTCTGCTTGTGCAGAAAAAGAAGTAAGAGCAGTTGCTGCGACCAGCGAAGCGATAATTATTTTTGTCATATAGAACTCCGTCTATTGTTTCCCATGAACAAATCTATATGAGGCCAAAAGTTAAGAATCAATTAAAAGTAAACAAACTCACCGAAAAACCTTGTCGATGTTGTCGAACTATGTAAATTGGCAACGGTTTTTTAAGGTTGCATGCTCGCGTGGCGGAATCGGTAGACGCTACAGACTTAAAATCTGTTGTCCTTTTGGGCGTGCCGGTTCGAGTCCGGCCGCGAGCACCACTTCGGAATTGGTATATGCAAAAGCGGTTCAATTCCGCGTGTGAGCTTGGGTTGGCTCTGGTTCTAACTTTCCGATACCCAGTTTGCATGAATTGGGATAGAAATTAGGGAATTCAAATAGATGAGCGGTTCTAACAAAATGGATTTAACCGAAGCTTTGAAAAAGCGTTATCACCGCAATGATAAAATTGACCAAGCCGTTATTGAGCTTTGCCATAAACATCTTAAAAACAATCTGGCCGACACCAATGCAGTACAAAAATTAGCTTCTGATAATCTCCATACATTTTGGCAGCAATTCTCTGAAGTTCTGCTGGCCGACCAACTTATCCGGGCTGGTATTCAACCCATCCATCAAACAACAGGCCCTGATTTTTTAATAGAGCAAGATGGCCAAAGAATTTGGATTGAGGTGATAACACCAGAACCAAAAGATATTCCTAACGAGTGGATAAATTATGAAATAGGTCAGGCTATTAGCATGCCTCACGAAGCCATACTTTTAAGATGGACGGCAGCCATAAAACAGAAAGCAGAAGTATTACTTGGTGGCACAGATAAAACACCAAAGGGCTATATAGCTAAGAATATCGTAAATTCTGGCGATGCTTATGTAATTGCAATTAATGGCCGACTACTTAGGGCTGGGTTGCCTCAAATAGAGGGAATCAGTCAATTCCCATTTGCTGTTGAAGCCACTTTTTGCGTTGGCCCCTATCAACTTCACATTGACCGGAACACTTTGAAAACTACAAGCTCTGGTCATCAGCACCGTGATTTGATTCCCAAGCCTAAAGGTGCTCCTGTCCCTGCTGATACATTTCTTGACCCTCAATATGCCCCAATCAGCGCGATATGGGCCGTTGATATTGATGAGGCATTGCTAATCGACGTACAAAGACCGATGGTTGTTATTCACAACCCTAATGCATCTAATCCAATTCCAAGGAATTTTTTGCCCGCACATTCTGAATATGTCGCTAGCGACCACGGTGAGCATTACCAATTAGAGCGCTTGAGTGGCCGTATAGGTGCGGAAGCTTAAACAGCACTTTCCATTCCTGCAAAGCTGCCATAAACTCCCAAATCTGGTTCAAACTTTCTCCGCGCCGCGAACACCACCTTAACCAAACGTTCACTTCTTTCTCCTATGAGTAACGAAAGAGGAATCAATGGAACAAGAATATTTCAAACATGGTGAGATTATCTTTCGCGAGGGCGAGGAGAGTGATTTTTGCTATATTATTGAGCAAGGCGCGGTGGAAATATTTAAGCGCCTGAATCAAGGGACGGTGTTGCTTGCCGTGCTGGGTGTGGGTGAAATTGTGGGCGAAATGGGATTAATCTCCGACCTTCCTCGCTCGGCCTCTGCTGCCGCTAGCGGTCAAGTTACCGTTAAAAAAATATCTCGCGAACACTTCAATCAGATTTTTTCAGGACAAAGCCCAGAGGTGCTGCTGACAATGCGCGCTTTGATGGAACGGCTGCGTGAAACCAATCAGAAGGTATCTAAATTAGTCGATAAACAATCACAATTTCAATTGGCAAGCAGTGCGCCACCTGCGGTAAAACGAGTGACAATTACCCCGCTCAGTAGTTTTCTCAAACAGATGATGGGCAAAGGCATGGTGATTGAATTGCCTTACCGTGTAGGAGCAAAAACAGCGGGCGAAGAGAGCAACCCGCTGGATTGGAATAATCTGTTATTACCCTGCGACGATATGAATGTGCTTGCTCGCAATCACTTTGCCATTCAGCGCACACAGGATGGTTTAATCGTTGCTGATCGCGGAAGCCGCTCTGGCACTATCGTAAACGACGAAAAAATTGGAGGGGGATTAGATAAATTTCAACTCGCACTTAAACCTGGCGATAATATCGTTATTGCGGGTGATAGCCTCTCACATTATCGCTTCTGCATCACTTGGGAAACGGAGTAACACGCTTAACTGAGTGCCTGTCGCGCTTGCTGAATCGCAATATTAAGCGTGCGCAGTTGCTCAGGGTTCTCTTCACCAATGTTTTTTGCACGCAGACGATAGAGAGTATTGGCATCTTCCAGAGTAGCAGTAGGCCCTAATCCTAAGAATTTCTGCCACTCTTCCGCTTCTGCAAAAGCGCTTGAGCTGACACCTGCGTGATTTGCATTCTCACGAAACCCTGCCATCAAAAGCGGCATGGTTCCTAATCCCCATTCCGCAAGTTGACGATAATATCTCACCCCCAAATGGAGTGCATAAATATTGTGTGCCAGACTTTGCCAACGATCACAGCAAAGATGGAACCGTGTTTCTTCAATCGTTAGCCGAAGCGCAGCGCCCGTATCTTTACTGAGATATTGAGTGGGAAGTGTGCTGCCCACGTTCACGGCATCGCAAGAAAGCACCGCAGAAGTCACTTGTGAGGTGCGTGAAATTTCATCTTCCACAAAGGCAATGGCCTCGCGTTCTTGCATATTCAACTGAAATTGTGGGTTCACCTGTCGCACAATACGATCTGTCTTTGGGAGGTGAGCCAGCCAGTCTAAGGGCGAGATGATTTGTAAAATAGTCATTTTTTGTGATCTCTATTTTTGTTACTTTTGTTGCATCGCGGCTATCAATTTGCCGCAACGCTCTAGCATATCAGATTCTTTTCCCACCCCGTTCTCGCGGCGGTTGCGATTGGAAAGATACGCATTGAGCTGTTGAAAAATAACATTGCGTGCATCGGCGGCCACCTGATTCATTTTGCCATCACGATAGAGCGCAAAATAACGTGAACCTTCTGCATTCATCGCGCTAATGACTTTCGCATTTTGTTGAATACGCTCCGTGATTGCCACCTTGTCCATGTTTTCGTCTTGCTCTGATTTGAGGTAAAAACTCCAGTACTGATATTGGCAATTTGCCATTATAAACTTACTGGTAATCTGCTGATAATGCTCAGTACTAAACAGGTAGGCACTCAATTGCGCCTCTTCAAAAGCTTTCTTATCTAGATAATAGATAATATCCGCTTGCTGCATCTTCTTCGCCAGTGCCATGGGTGAATTTCCCTTGGAATCAGCCACTTTTAAATTGACCTTATACAGTAACAACACCCTCACCAATGACGCATTTTTATTGGAAATAGCGTTGATAATAGGCGAATTACGATCCACTGCAGCGTTAATATCTGCCCCTTTGGCAATC
>JBILIE010000038.1:0-9971 GCA_044350115.1 Rickettsiales bacterium | reverse complement strand
ATCGGCTTACGCATTTCTTTGAAGCAGGGGAGCCGATGCGTGTTGCGTTGGAAACCGAGGCGAATGTGATTCTGGTGCGTCAGGATCCCCCCTATGACATGACGTATCTGACGACGACGTGGCTGCTTTCGATGCTCAAAAAGCCTAAAGTCTATAATAGCCCCAAGGCCTTGCGTGAGCGCCCCGAAAAGCTATTTCCGCTACATTTTCCTGAATTCTGCCCGCCAACGTTGATTAGTGCGAATGTGCAAGATTTGCTGGCGTTTCAGCGCGAAGTGGGCGCGGTGGTGCTGAAGCCGCTTTATGGGCATGGCGGGCATGGCGTGTTTAAAATCCCCGCCAGCGGCGAGAATTTAGACGCGCTGCTGGAGATGTTGTTTAGGCAGACGCAGGAGCCAGTGGTGTTGCAACAATTTCTGCCCTTTGTGACGCAGGAAGAAAAACGAATTTTGCTGATTAACGGCGAGTTTGCAGGTGCCTTTGGGCGCATTCCCGCCGAGCAGGAAATCCGCAGCAATATTCGGATCGGCGGGGTGCCTGTGCCGACGACGCTCAGCCCACGGCAATATGAAATCTGTGAGGCGCTTAAACCCTTCTGCAAAAAAGAAGGATTGATGCTGGTGGGGCTGGATGTGATTGGCGATTGGATGACGGAGATTAATATCACTTCACCCACGGGGCTGCGTGCAGTGGAGAATTTGTATAACGAAACCCCTGCCGCGTTGTTTTGGGATGCGGTGGAGGGGTAGCAGGAAGCATTGCGCGCAGAGGCTGTGTGTGTTAGAATGAGCCCCATGAATATTGAACAGCTTAAATCTGCATTTCTTACCCTTGCGCCAGAAAAGCGGCAGGAGTTTTTTGACTATGCGCTGGCATTGGCTCCTATAGGAGAAGACACGGCGATAGAGCAGCGCTGGCTTGCAGAGGCGAAGCACCGCCTTGCAGAAGTAATGGCAGGAAGCGCAAAAATGATTCCCGCTGCACAAGTGCTGGCGGAATTGCGTGCGGATGTATAGGCTTTACTTCACCGCGCAAGCCCAGCACGAACTGCACGAGACGAAGGCGTTTTACCAACAAATTGCACCAACGATAGCGCGTCATTTTGTGCAAGAAGTAGAACGCATGAGCGAGGAAGTGGAGCAGCGCCCCACACGATTCCCTGAAGCAGAAGAGGGCATCCGTAAAGCAGTATTTACAGGAAAATATCCGTATTACTTCTTGTTTTACATTGCAGGTGCAGAGGTGTGGGTGTTGACGCTAAGCCATCAGCGGCGCCACCCTGAAGCGTGGAAGCACTAGCTTCTTAACGAAAAATCAGTATAGTCCTTTTCATGTATTCTATCGCGCTTTCGATGTTGTTTGGTGACCGTGGCAAGTTGATTGCGATGATTGTGGGTATTACGTTTGCCTCGTTGATTATGACGCAACAGCCTGCGATTTTTGTGGGGTTGCTGACGCGCACTTATAGCTTTATCAGCTCGCTTTCTGCGCCGGATATCTGGGTGATGGATAAGGGCGTGGAATATGTGGAGGAGCATAAACCTCTGCGCGATACTGACCTTGCGCGGGTGCGCGGGGTGGAGGGCGTGCAATGGGCGGCACCTCTCTACAAAAACTTCTTTAATGTGAAACTACCTGATGGCTCCACTCGCACGGTGGATATGACGGGGCTGGATGATGCGACATTGATGGGTGCGCCTGAAATGGTGGAGGGGACGCTGACTGATCTGCGCCGTAATGATGGCGTGATTGTGGATAAAGACGCGGCGGAAAATCGCCTGCGGGTGGAAATGCCGGATGGTACGATGCGTCCGTTGGTAATTGGCGACGAATTAGAAATAAATGATCACCGCGCTGTCGTTGTGGGGATTGCCAAAGTGCCGCGCAATTTTGTGGTGCAGCCGGTGATGTTCACCACTTATAGTCGCGCCGTGACTTATGCGCCAACACAGCGGCGGTATCTGACATATGTACTGGTCAAGGCGCATGAGGGCGTGGATAAGCTGGCGCTGGCAGCCAAAATTGCAGAAGCGACCAATCTTACGGCGCTAACCAATAAACAATTTGAAGATATGACGTTTAATTATTGGATGGATAATACGGGCATCCCCATCAATTTTGGGATTTCGGTGACGCTGGGTTTCCTCGTCGGTGCGGCGGTGGCGGGGCAGGCCTTTTATAATTTCGTGCGCGAGAATATCCGTCAATATGCCGCGCTGAAAGCGATGGGGCTGCGTACGGGAAAACTTATTCAGATGGTGTTGCTGCAAGCATTGGTGGTGGGCTTTATTGGCTATGGCCTTGGTGTGGGCGCGACCACTTATTTTGGCTATCAGGTGCAGGATTCTGTGCTGGCCTTCAGTATGCCGCCTGAATTGTTGTTGTTCTCGGCGGCGGGGGTGGGGATTATTATTTTGCTTTCGGCGCTGCTGGCGATCTGGCAGGTGATACGCGCTGATCCTGCGGTGGTGTTTCGGGGGTAATACAGACTATTCATTTTTATCACGGGCAGGGGCATGAAAAAGAGAAACAAAATGATTTTAATCGGAATAACTGTCGCAATTTTAATCGGTGCGGTGGCATGGGGGCCTATGGCAAGCAGGGTGGAACAAGCAAAATATGAGGTTGTGCAATCGCATGACACCATCGAGATTCGTCAGTATGCGCCGATGATTGTGGCAGAAGTTGAAACGTCTGGTGAACGCAAAGAAGCTATCAATCAAGGCTTTCGCATGATTGCAGATTATATTTTTGGCAATAATCTCTCCGCACAAAAAGTGGCGATGACTGCGCCCGTGATTCAGCAGTCCAGCGAGAAAATCACTATGACCACACCCGTCACCCAACAAGCAGAGGGCAATGCGTGGAAAGTGCGTTTTGTAATGCCCGCACAATACACGATGGATACACTGCCAAAGCCCAATAATTCGTTGGTGACACTTAAACAGGTGGAAGCAAAGCAATTTGCCGTCATTCGCTTTTCTGGCACGGCAGATACAGAAACGCTGCAAGAGCAGGAACAAAAACTCATGGCATTTGTGGAGGCTGAGAAGCTCTCACCACTCTCGCGCCCCACTTATGCCTTCTTTAATCCACCATGGACTTTGCCGTTCTTTAAGCGCAATGAAGTGATGGTGGAAATCGCAAAATAAAAGGCAAGACAATGACAACCTCTTTTTATGCATCACTGGGCGCAATCTGGCAGGCGGTGCGTGCTGATCCTGCGGTGGTGTTTTGGGGGTGATATGAATCAAAGAAACACCGCCCTTTCGTGTCAGGCGCTGACTAAAACCTTTGGCAAGGGTGAGAACGCCGTGCATGCTTTGCGGGGGGTGGACTTGCAGGTAGAATCAGGTGAACTGATGATGCTGGTCGGGCCCTCGGGCTGCGGTAAAACCACGCTGATTTCGATTCTGGCGGGGATTCTTACGCCGACGAGCGGGCAGTATCAGGTGCTGGGGCAGGATTTGCAGAAAATGAGCAGCCGCAAAAGGCTGGATTTTCGTGCTAAAAACATTGGGTTTATTTTTCAGCAATTCAATTTGCTGCCCTCGCTGACTTTGGCTGAGAATGTAGCGATTCCCTGTATTATCAACGGCATGGGGCGCGGAAAAGCAATTAAAATCGCTAAAGAATTGCTGGGCGAGCTGGGGCTGAGGGGGCGTGAAAACTCGCTACCCTCGCTGCTATCGGGCGGGCAGCAACAGCGTGTGGCGATTGCGCGGGCGCTAGTGCATGAGCCGAAAATTCTGGTGTGTGACGAGCCAACCTCGGCGCTGGATCACTCTACGGGGCAGCAGATTATGCAATTATTGCTTGATATTAATCGACGCATCGGCACGACAATGTTAATTGTGAGCCATGATAACCGCATTTTCCGCTATGCTGATCGCATTGCCTTTATGGATGACGGACATATCGATAAAATAGAAATACAGGAAAGAGCGATATGATTTTACGCTATCTGGTTCCGCTGCTTGCAATTGCAGGCTTGATTGCGGCGGTGATGTTCACACAAAAGCAAGGCAGCCCACCGCCTGCACCGCCGCGTCAGCTCGCCCAGCCACCAGAAACACCGTATAATAAAACCGTTTCCGGCACTGGAATTATTGAAGCGCCGTCGCGTAATATTCAAGTGGGTAGCCAGCGTTCGGGCGTGGTGGCGACACTCAATGTGCGCGAAGGCCAGCATGTGGCCAAAGGCGCCGTGCTATTTACGCTAGATAGCCGTGAGGCGGAGGCCGAGATTCGCCGCATTCAGGCCGCAGTCAATACTGCCAGCGTCACGTTGGAAGATGAACAGGATCAACTCCAGCGCGCCGAAGGGCTGACGCTTGGTCAATCCATCAGCATGGATGTGCTGCAACGCCGCCGTTTTGCGGTGAGGCGTGCGAGTGCGGCGCTGCAACAGGCACAGGCAGAAGTGCGCGCCGCCCAGACGACGCGGGAACTTAACCGTGTAACCGCGCCGATCGAAGGCAAAATTTTGAAAGTGCGTTTGCGCGCAGGCGAGTTTGTGACGGCAGGGAGCAACCCCGCGCCTATCGTGATGGGTTCGGATGAGGCGCTGAATTTGCGCGTGACGATTGATGAAAACGACCTCTGGCGGTATGAATCTGCCGCAGAAGCCAAAGCGGTGTTACGCAGCAACAAAGAGGCGGAATTTAAGCTGAAATTTATTGGCGTGGAGCCGCTGGTGCTGCCCAAAAAAGACCTCTCTGGCGACCCGTCTGAAAAAGTGGATACCCGCGTGCTGGAAGTGATTTATGAGATTCAGCAGCCCGAAGACAGCATCGACCTTTATATTGGTCAGCAGATGGATGTGTTTATCGAGGGGAAGTAGCCCTTTTTGTTCGCTCCTGCGCTTCGCCGCCTGCTCGCGCAATGAGCCTAACGCGCTTTGCGCGACTAAAAAGCGATCGGCCTACTGGCCTCAATGATTGAGCGTTTAAAACCTCAAGACTCATTACACTTTCATCGGCATGATAATCAACGCTTTGCCCAGATTGTGCAGGCGGCGCTGCATGATGTAGGCGGTCTGGTTGTGTAGCAATTGCGTCAGGATATTTTCGTTATCGGAAATGATCTTGGTCGCAAAAAAGATGGAGGTGGGGAATTTGTCGGAGATTTTGTTGCTTAAATCTGTCAGTTGCTCCACCACATCGGTGCCGTAAGCGTGGTAATAGGTGCTGGGCATCCCGTGCTGCTCGCAGAAATCGACATAGCTTTTGAGCGTTTTTTTGGTGTCGCGGCGCAGGTTGTTCCACTTTTGTTGATCAACAAATTCTTCCGTATCAATCTCGCCCACACTGGCAAAGACGAAGTTATGGAACATGCCAGGAAAGGTTTTGAGCACCCAGAGCAGCGTATTCGTGCCCGAAGCGGCGGTTTCCCCCACAAAGAAGACGGCGGTGGGTTTGCTGCTATCGAGTTTGTAGAGATCGTTGATAACAGGGCAAGATTCTTCAAGCATCCGTGTGAGGCCATCCTCGCGCTCCTCCACTTGTTCCTGTACATGGGTGTAGTGATTTTTGATGCGTGTGCCGATGAAAATGAGCAGCCCCGTTATAAGCACCGTCATCCATCCGCCAGTGAGGAATTTTTCGTAGAGCGTAACCATCAAAATCGATGCACAAATGATGAAGGCCAAGAGCGGCAGAACAAGGTTGCGTAGGTGTTCGAAGCGACGGCGACGACGCCAGCGGTAACGAATAATCCCCGCCAGCGAGAGCGAGAAAGTGAGGAATACGTTGATGGAGTAGAGCACTACTAGCAAATGCACTTCGCCGCCAGTGATGAACAAGGCCGCTATCGCTGCGCCACCCATTAACAAAACACCGTTTTTGGTAACCAGACGGCTGGAAAGCGCGCTGAACATGTGTGGCATCCAGCGATCTACTGCCATATTGGCAAGCACGGTGGGGCCAGCGATAAAGCCCGTATTGCCCGCCACAAACAGCAGACCCGCCGTGAGGAACATGGTGAGTGCCACGATAGGCTCAGAAAGCGCGATGCCGCCAATCATCCAATCCGCAGTGATTTTGCCAAAGGTAGTGGCGTTCATGGTTTCACCTGGGATTTTTGTTACCCCCCAGAGCAGATAGAGCAAAATCACTCCCGTTGCCATGAAAGCGAGGGAGAAAGCCACCATCACCATGGTGATTTTACCCGTACGCACGCGTGGCTCTGCCATGGAATTAACGTTATTGGTGATCGATTCCAGCCCTGTATAGGTTCCGCCGCCCATGGAAAAGGCTTTGAGAAAAATAGCCAATACGCCCATCCAGCCGACCTTACTCGACATAGATTCAGAATCGGCGATCGCATTGGGAATGAGGTTAGACAAGCCCTCTGCATGCACCCCCACGCCATAAAGAATGAGAATGACATGGGTAATAATGAAACCTAGAAAAATGGGCATCAGAATTTTGATCGATTCCTTCATCCCGCGTAGATTCATTTGTACCAGTACCAGCACTAAGAATATCTCCATGCCGAGTTTGTAGGGCTGCCAGTCTTTGGGCAGGACGCTGAAGAATGAATCGGTGGCGGAAGCCAGTGAAATGGCAATTGTCAGAACATAATCGATAATCATTGCGGAGCCTGCCACCAAGCCAGCGCGGGCGCCCAGAAGCTTGGAGGCCACGCGATAACCGCCGCCGCCCTGAGGGAATAATTCGATTACCTGCAAATATGCCAACGCAATCAGAAAAACCGTAATCCCTGTGGCAATCGCCAAAAACACCGCCAGCTCCTGATGCTGCCCCAGCGCGACAAAAGCCTCTTCAGGGCCGTAAGCGGAAGACGAAATACCGTCGGCGCCAAGGCCAATCCATGCGAAGAAGGCGATGAGCGCAATATGCGAACGCACATCGCTTTTAAAAGGATCGAGCGGTTTGCCGATAAAAAAGTGTTTAATGCGTTTTAAGGTCATAAGTCGAATGCAATGTGTTTCATTAACCAGCGTCCCTCATACTCCACAAAAAAAGGTTTGGGAAGACGAAGTCTGGAAAGATGTGTTGAGTGGATATGTTTGTGGAATCTGCCGTTACTTTGGATAAGAATTACATGGAGACAGTATAAATAGCCCTGCCGAATTTTGTGATGTCATCAAGCTGTAATAATTTCATGATAGACTGACAAATGGTAGGGAGATGATGATGCTTTGGTGGAAATCTGATAAAAAGAAATCGGCGAGCACAAACAGCGGGGCGGCCGATATCAGCCATCAGGGAGTGCGCATCGACGCACAAGGTCAGGTGTTCCTGCATAGCGACACAGGCGAGGTGCAGCTGAAGCTAAAAGAGGTCTCTGGTTCTCAGTTGATTTATGAACCTTTTGAGATTGGTAGTGGAGATTTCGTAAGGGGGTTGCTGAGTGCTAAAGAAACTTTGCAGAACGGCAAGCTGCCGGTCGCCTATTTTGCATTAGACCTAAGCAATCGCGGCATACCTGTGCATTATATAACGGATCACTATACATCAGCTCACGGGCCATCCTTCAGCCCTGAAGCAAAAAAATGGCTGATAGCTGCCCACCACCCGGACGTTCAGTATAACATGGAAACAACATGGTCTGAAGGCATGGATTGGGGGCAAAATAATATTACGCTTTTGGGCGTAAGTGAAAATGCACGTTCACGCTCAGGAGGGCGGATCACCTTTGATCCGCAAGGGGCATGGCGGAAAAGCGGGGTGCTTCATGTGCCATTGAACGGTATAGATACGATGTTTATGGAAGCCGCCACGGCACGGGGTATTCAAATCCCAAAACAAAACTATTTCTATACTTCAGGCGACGAATATGCAGCAGATGTTGCGGCAGCGGCAATGTATGATGATAACGGCGCGAAGCATCGCCCCCTCTTGCTGATGAATGAAAAAACTGGCCAGGTTAAACTGGCGGTCGAGGATGCGCAGGGAAAAATATTGCAGCAAAGCAAAAATGCAATCGCCACGGCCAATCATGAATTAGTGGCATATCTTGTGCCACAATGTGCGGATAAACGACCAAACCTTACCCAATATGTTGCATCACCGCCCCAGCTATCTTCTAATGCCGTGGAGAATGTGCCAGAGCCAAAAACAGAATCTAAAAGCAACCCCCTTGCGCTGGCAGCACTGGTTGTTGGGGGTATGACTGCGGCGGCGGGATTATATCAGCACGAAAAAGACAAAAAGAAAGCCGAAAAAGAAGCACCGCAAGAGGCCAAAAGAACGCCATTCAGCGGCGGCACAGTCCTCACCACGTTAGGTGTACTCGCTATGGGCTGGGCAGTCTATTCCTTGTTGAAATCACCGACCGTTAGACAAACATTGCACTGACTTACTCGCTTGGTTCCACCCATGTCTTGCGGGTGAAATTGTGGGTGGCGAGGACTTCGCGCACGGTACCCGTTTTAGAGCGCATGATGATAGAATGAGTGGTTGCGCCGCCTGCGATGCGGTGGACGCCTTTGAGCATCGGGCCGTCGGTCACGCCCGTCGCGGCGAACATGACGTGGCCTTTGGCCATTTCTTCCATTTTATATTTATAGTTCAGGTCTTTAATGCCCATGCGACCAGCGCGAACGCGTTGTTCTTCTTCGTCAAACAGCAAGCGTCCTTGCATTTGACCGCCTACGCAGCGCAACGCTGCAGCGGCCAATACGCCTTCTGGTGCGCCACCTGTGCCCATGTAAATGTCGATATTCGTGTTGGGGTTGGTGGTGGCGATGATGCCCATTACGTCGCCATCGGGAATCAGGATGATGCGTGCGCCTGCTTCACGGGTTTTGGCGATCAGTTCGGCATGGCGATCGCGCTGGAGGATGCAGGCGACGAGATCGCTAATATCCACGCCTTTGGCTTTTGCCAGATTTTTGAGGTTTTGTTCGACGGAATTATCTAAATCCACCACATTCTCAGGCAGACCGCCACCCACGGCGATTTTCTGCATATAGACATCAGGTGCATGGAGGAAGCCGCCTTTGGGCGCAAAGGCCATCACCGCTATAGAATTAGGCCCGCCAATGGCGCAAGTGGTGGTTCCTTCCAAAGGGTCGAGCGCGATATCGACTGCAGGGCCAGTGCCGAGGCCGACCTTCTCGCCAATGTACAACATCGGCGCTTTGTCGCGCTCGCCTTCGCCAATCACCACGGTGCCATCGATGTCCAAAGTGTTGAGCACTTTACGCATAGCCGAAACTGCGGCCTGATCCGCTGCTTTTTCCTGCCCTTTGCCCAGCCATTGCGCCGAGGCAATCGCCGCCGCTTCCGTCACCCGCACCGCTTCGAGCGCGTAGTTACGGTCTTGCACAAAATCAGCAGGTTCAGCGGTGGTAGCGGCGAGGGAGGCAGTCATAAGAAATAGCTTTCAGCAGTGAGGTTTAACA
Organism: Rickettsiales bacterium; assembly: GCA_044350115.1. GTDB lineage: Bacteria > Pseudomonadota > Alphaproteobacteria > Rickettsiales > JALZUV01 > JBILIE01. Next base: position 598 of record JBILIE010000038.1, on the reverse strand, counting down.
ATCAAGGTCAGTTGATAGCGATATTGATAAGAAAATGCAGCAAAAAAGGTGAGTTGCAGCCCAATCACCCAATAAAACCACCCACAAAGGATGCGCCAGTTTATTTTTAAGAAAAATTAAGGATGGTTTAAATACTGTGCTGTATGCTCATGAAATACTCAGTTGTTATTTAATCAAATAACAAAAACTAAAGGATTGGGCATGGATTTAATGAAAGCAACGAAACAATTAGAGGTTACTCGCAATCATCTGTTGTTTTTAAAAGAGAACATGAATTCCTCTGTTTTTTTTCACTAGATAGACGTGCGCGTGAGTTTGATGAAATATTTCTTGAGTGCCGACCACGTGATGACGCTTTTTTCAGTGCATATGACCCTGTATTTACTGAGTTTTTAGATGTAATCGCGGCCGGAATAAAGGGGCAGCTGAATAATCAGGACGACAGGGCGCTGCCAATTATTGCAAGAGCGTTATTTTTGACGGGACAGCGAATTGATTTTGAAAAGAGTGTGCCTTTCAGCAAGAGTGATGCGTGCTCAGCATTCTATGCTCAGGCAAATAAAAACCTGCCGACAGGGATAAGGATACACAATCCCCA
>JBILIE010000211.1:0-3321 GCA_044350115.1 Rickettsiales bacterium | reverse complement strand
GACACGCAGGAAGACAAAGAACCGGTATTCGAAGCGGCAGAACAACTTAGCCTTTGCCTGAAAGTGATGGCAGGGATGATCGCCGAAATGCAGGTGCACGCCCCGCGTATGTGGGCGGCGACCGAACATGGATTTATGACTGCGACTGACCTTGCTGATTGGCTGGTGCAGAACCTTCAAATGCCCTTCCGTCAAGCGCATCATGTGACGGCTGCCATTGTAGAGGCGGCGCAAGATCTCGGCTGTAAATTACACGAATTACCCTTATCTGAAATGCACGATATTGAACCGCGCATCACAGAAGAAGTCTATGATGTGCTTTCCGTAGAAGCCAGCGTTGCCAGCCGCACCAGCTTTGGCGGCACCGCGCCCGCACGTGTGAGAGAAGCCATTAATGCAGCGAAAGCGAAATATTTATGAAAAAACTCGTTGTGATACTTGCTCTTTTAGCTCTTGCAGCTTGCGCGCATAAGACCGATTTGAAGCTGCCGAATCAGCAGGAAAAGCCCACTCCAACCCGTAGCACGATGTAATGGACCACTTCGTTTATCGTGACGGCATGTTGTGCGCTGAAGAGGTTGCGATTGCTGCCATTGCGGCAGAAGTCGGCACACCGTTTTATTGCTATTCCAGCGCCACGCTCACGCGTCATTTTCGTGTGTTTCATGAGGCGTTAGAGGGCTATGATCGTAAAATTTGTTTCGCCGTAAAATCCAACAGCAACATTGCCGTGCTGCGCACACTCGCGCAAGCGGGGGCAGGGGCGGATGTGGTTTCTGGCGGTGAAATCCGCCTCGCACTTGCCGCAGGGATTGCGCCGCAAAATATTGTGTTTTCAGGCGTTGCCAAAACAAAAGAAGAAATCGCTTTTGCACTGCAACAGGGAATTTTCCAATTTAATGCAGAATCGGTGTTTGAACTGCGCGCACTCAATGATGTGGCAACTTCGATGGGCGTGATTGCCCCCGTTGCACTGCGTGTGAACCCTGATGTCGATCCCGCCACGCATGAAAAAATTTCCACAGGCCAAAAGGAAAATAAATTTGGTATTGCGATGGAACAAGTGCACGAGGCCTATGCGCTTGCTGCCTCGCTGCCTGCGCTGAAAGTGCAAGGCGTGTCGATGCATATTGGCTCGCAACTCACCTCACTTACGCCATTTCGTCAGGCATTTCGTGCGGTGCTGGCATTGGTGGCGGAACTCCGCGCCGCAGGGCATCCCATCCACACGCTTGATTTGGGTGGTGGGCTGGGCATTCCCTATAGCAGCGAGATGGCTCCGCCCGAACCGCTGGAATATGCTCAGGCCGTGAAAGAAGAAGTGGGAGAATTTGACGGTCAACTCATCTTCGAGCCGGGTAGGATGATTGCGGGCAATGCAGGGATTTTAGTTTCCAAAGTCATCGGCCTCAAAGAATCGCCGCATAAACGCTTTGTGATGCTCGATGCTGGGATGAACGACCTCATGCGCCCTGCGCTGTATGATGCGTATCATGAGATTATTGCAGTCAATAGTCACCAGTCGTCACCAGTCACTAGTCACTACGACATCGTCGGCCCAGTCTGCGAAAGCAGCGATATTTTTGGCAAGGATCGTGCTTTGCCCGTGCTAGCCGAGGGTGATTTAGTGGCGTTTCGAAGCTGCGGCGCTTATGGCGCGAGCATGAGCAATAGCTACAATGCGCGCCCCTTAGTGCCAGAAGTACTGGTGAGCGGCACTCAATGGGCAGTGGTGCGCCGCCGACCTTCTTATGAAGAAATGATGGCGTTGCAGCAATTTCCTGAGTGGTAGAGGCTTAGCGGTTTTTTTTATTGGGTGCGGGGGTGGGATGTTCCTTCTCTAGCGCCACTGCTTTTTCAAGTGCTTCTTTTGCCAGAACGATAAGGTAATTATTCTGCATTTTGGGGTGAGTACTCAGCAATAAATCCAGATCGGTGATGACATCGTTTATTTTACTGCAGTCTTGTGATTTGCGTATGGATTCGATGGTGTTAAAGGGGGTGGCCACTTTTTGATCCTGAAAGATTTTGCCGTAACTTGATAATGCACTGCTTGCATAATAAAGTGCCTTTAGGGTAGTCGTGGCATTTTGCTGCACAATGATGCGGCTTTCCTCAAGTGTGCGTATTGCGTTTTCATCCGCTACCTTTAGTGAGATAGCACCATTTGTAATGGTAAAGTCGGTTGTACTGGGAGCAATGCTGCCTAATTCAATATTCAGGCTAATGCGTCCAATGGGTTTGATTCCTGCCGCTTCGAGAGACTCCTGAACTTTGCAACTTTTTTCTATATGCTTTCCCTCAAAATGTCCTTCCCCACCAAGAATGATACCGTTTTTAGCCTTTCCTTTTTTGGCATGTATATTATTTGGCCAAGTAGTGCAGCTATCCATAAGGCGGGCTTCTTTGGCTTTATCAATAGCAAGAGTAGCGGCATCGTATTCTGGATCTCCTGCTTTTTTCCCCGCAGCGGTAAGTTGATTAATTGTTGTGTATGATGCAAGTAACGTATCAGATGATTTTTTATCCATCCCAGTATCCATCCCAATCAGGGTGTTTCCTGGCTGCCTAAGCGCGGTGAACATTGCAATCATCAGATCGTCATACCCCTTGGGGTATTTTTCTGTTTTCATCTTCCGCACTGCGGTTTCGTTAACTGTTCCGTCCTTATTGTACGCTCTGTCGAGGACGGCATCTTCCAGTTCGATTCCAAAAAAACATGGTGCATGTTTTGTTTGCATTGTCTCCAGTGCACCCATTGCTATTTCTCGAGGGGAGAAAAAGCGATGATTGCAATCTGATATAGTAACATAGGAAAAACCATCCTCCAGTAAGCTGGCAGCAGCCTTTTTTCCTAGTTCTACATTCTGTGGGTTGATTTTTCCCTCACCTGTACCTTCAGGGTTCAATGGCAGAGCGGGCAATACTTCGTCAGGGCGAGTGATGCGCTCTGCCCATTGAGCAGCCGTGGATCCTGTCAGTAGGGTGGCTGTCGCAACGGGCAGTATTTTAAGAAAATTTCTTCTACGCATAGAGAGAATAATAAACGTAAACGATTTTAAATATAGTTAAGATTGTGTGACGATGGAAAAGTAATCTGGTTCTGGATGGCTTGCAGAAATAATCCTTACCCCTTATAGTCACCCCATGTGGGAGCGGCGCAATATACCTAATTTACTGACTTACTTACGCATCGGAGTGATTCCTTTGCTGGTGGTGGTGTATTATTTGCCCAATGCTTTAGGGCATTGGCTGGCGGCGTTGTTGTTTGCGCTGGCGGCAATCACTGATTATTTTGATGGCTATCTCGCCCGCAACTGG
>JBILIE010000037.1:0-10124 GCA_044350115.1 Rickettsiales bacterium | reverse complement strand
TTATCCTTGCGCTATGTTTCTGTAATTATGTCGCAATATACTTAACGAATCGTTATCAGAAACCTATAAACTGATATTCAACATCTTCAAAGTGTTTATTGGGATCATAAACTGGCGCTTCTAAATCAAGACTTTCTGCCGTCAAATTTCCAACCGACGACAATAAAGTGTACACTGCCACCACATGATTTTGGCGTGAAGTGATGTATCTGACCTCTGTATCAAACAATTCACGCTCCGCATCCAACACATCCAATGTGGTGCGCGCACCATATTGTTGTTCTTGTTTCACCCCATCTAATGCAATTTTTGCGGCATCAATCGCGGCTTGGTTTGAAACCATCGATGCTTCCGTTGCTTGCAGGTTTTCCCACGCGCTCACCACTTGTTGATGCACTTGTTGTGACATATCCAGCTCTAAGAATCGCTGTTGCTGGTATTGCTCACGTGCTTCCCGAACACGCGAATATTCTGCGCCACCTTGGAAAAGCGGCACAGACATATTCAGCATCAATTCGTCTTGGTCAAAATCGCTATTACCAAAAACACCCGCACCTTGCTGACGATTGACCGTGCCGCGCAAATTTACTGACGGCAGCAAGCGGCCTACATCTGCATTAATTTGATAATCAGCTGATTCTTTGCGGTGGTTCACTTCACGCAGGCGCGGGTTATTGGCTTTTGCCAATTCAATTGCTGCTTTGAGTGATTTAGGCAATTCAGGCATCTTTTCAGGCATCAATGCATCGTCTGGATCATAGCCTACAAAGCGACGGAATGATGCTTTTGCCGAGGCAAAACGCCCTTCGCTTTCCACCAATTGTGATTTTGCCAATGCCAGCCGCGATTCTGATTGAGCAACATCGGTACGCGTATCTTCACCCACTTCAAAACGCTGATTGGCCGCCTCGAACTGTTTGCCGAGCACGTCGAAATTCTTTTTGCTCAAATCAACAACGGCCTGTGTCTGCACCACTTCCATATAAGCGCGCACCGTATTGAGCAGCACTTCTTGTTCAACTTGCGTTAAGCGTGCTTGCCCAGCGCGTACATCATGGCGAGCAGATTTCACATTTGCCCATGTCGTGCCGCCTCTAAAGAGGGGTTGAGTAACACTCAAATTTTCCGTGGTGGCCTGGCCAAAGCTCCATTTAGCGCCACTTCCAAATCGTGTGCGACGACGACCATCTTCATAGCTAATCGCTGCTGTGGGTAATGCACCAGAGAGCGCTTGCGGAACACGCTCATCCACCACATTCTGGCCTTTGCGTTGTGCTTCAAGCTCGGGATTGTGCAAGTAAGCCTCTACCAAGGCTTTACGCAGGGGGTTCGTTTCAATCCCATCCACAGGTGCAATCCCCGCATCTGTTCGCACGACTGCGACAGGCGCGGCTTTTGCTGTTTTTTCTTCTGTCAGCGTTACCTTTGTCAGCCCTTGTGCCCACACATTAGAAGCAGCCAACGAAAACGTCAGCACAGTACTCAGCAGAAACAAACGATTAAAATGATTAAATGGCATCAAAATTTCCCAATATCAAAATTATTATTATAAAACAAACTCTTCTTTTTTCTCAAACCCTGGCAAGAGCGCAACAGAAGCATCAAAGCTCGTTATCTCTTGTAATTGTCCATTGATTTTTTGCACTACCATGGCTCTACCCAACCCCGAATGTGCGTCCATTCTTTGTTGTATATTCTTCACGGCAACAATACGACCGCCCTCCGTCAACTGTTCCGATAATCCAGACGGAATTGATTGAACTGCCCCCTCTATAAAGATCACATCATACGGAGCTGAAAGCGGATAACCCAGCGTAAGCGATGATTGAAAAATCTCAACATTCACTTTGGCTTCCTGTAAATTCTTGCGAGCAATTTCTGCTAGATCATGCTGCGATTCTACGGCCATCACGTGTCCTGCAAGCTGCGACAATACCGCAGATCCATAACCCGTACCCGCACCAATATGCAGCACTTTATCTGTTTTTTGAATATTCGCTAGTTGCAGCAGTCGCGCAAAAATAAACGGTTTCATCATCACACGGTGATGTCCGAGTGGTATATTTTCATCTGCATAGGCTGCCGTTTTCATCAATTCAGGCGTAAATAAATCGCGTTTTACCGCAGCGATTGCCGCCAATACTGCATGATCCGTTACCTCATTAGGTAACATCTGACCCGCAACCATATTATCTAAAGCATGTTGTATGTTTTGCATATTCTCTATCTGATATTGATATTGGGATGATCTAACAACCTTTGATTCTATATGCTAGCAAAAAGCTCAGACTTGTCATTACGCTTAAAGATGTGTATAAGCATCTGGCTTTTATGATGGCCGGGTAGCAAAGTGGTAATGCGCGGGACTGCAAATCCTGTATTCGGGAGTTCGATTCTCCCCCCGGCCTCCAAGCCATCGGGCTTTTGCGTTTTTTTCTTTATCATTATTAACTCGCTGTTATATTCCCTCCTGAATTCAGCCAACACTCTCAAAATTAATAGGGATTATCCACGTGCGCTTTTTAAATATTCTATTTCTTACCACCGCACTCTTTGTGGCCGCCCCAGCAATGGCGCAGAATGTTTTTTTGCTTCAAATTGGTAGCTATAAGTCTGAACAAGAAGCCAACAACACATGGCAAGATCTTAAGAAAAATTATAAAGAAGTTTTAAATGATCTCTTTCATCAAAGCAGCAGCCTCTCTCTGCCACCTTCGGGAAAGAAAGTGTATCGCTTGCAGGCGGGTCCTTTTATCACGCGTGAAGATGCTGCTTCCGCATGCAATAGCCTTAACCAGAAAGGCGAGGATTGCTTTATTGTTGAATCCGCCGCTTTCGCCCCTTCTGAAAAGCCAGTAGCCGTGGCTGATGCCGCGATTGTAGCATCAGACTCTAAAGCAGCTGTCATTTCTGATGCGCCCGCCACCGAAGCCATGAAAGTGGAAGCACCTGCGATCGTGACCCCTTCTTTAGCGGACGAAGTATCCCCAATACAAGAGGCTGCAACGCCCCCCCTTGCAGTCGCCTCCAGCCAGAATTCACTTTCTCTTGTAGATCAATTCACGCAAGCTTTTGCGGGAAAAGAAGCAAGCCCTGTCGTAAAAACAGAGGTAAAAGAATCACCTGCAAATGAGCCAGAAGTTCTAAATGCTAAAAAAGAAGTGAAAATTCTATCCACAACAAAAGCAGAATCTGTGTTGCCGGAAGAAGTTAAAAAGAAATCCACAATCGCAGTACCCGCAGCAAAAACAAAAGAGACTCTTGTTGCCAAGAAGCCAGCAACCACTTCTCTGCCTACCTCCATTGCACCGATCGCCCCAGAAAAAAGATTCCTACCCGCAGCCATAGCATCGGAACCCACCCCTGCCCCTGTTGCAAAAACATCTTTATTGGATATTCCTTTGCCATGGCAGAAAACACCTAAACCAGTGACGCAGGCGGAATCACAAAAGGTAGTTTCTTCAAAGGCTTTTCCAGAAAAAATACCTTTTGGACGGGTGAATGATCCATACCGCCCTCTGCCAACTCCCACCACTGCACGCAAGGGTATGCTTACACCTCCCTTCAGTAGCCTTCCTGCAGAGACACAAAATATTTCTGTCCCTGAAATACGCGATACACAGGATCAAACGGTAAAACCCAAAGCACGCCGCTTAACTCAAAATGATGTCATCTCTCCCGCAGATTCACGCGTGAAGGTGGATGAAGCAATTGCGGTGCCACTCTCCAACCCGCCTGCGAAAGCAGCGGCAGCGACAGCCGAGCCAGCAAAAACAACTTCTTCCCCCACTGCCATTGCCGTTAAGGATCCCGTATTAAGTGGTGAAAATGCGCTAAGTAGCAAGGCATCGCCAAGCCGCAATTTTCTCCAGCAATCTTATTGGGTGCAGTTAAGCTACTTTAAAGACGAACAAGCTGCCTTAAATCATTGGCAGATTTTGCGTCAGAAAATACCTGTTATCAGCAGCAAAATGCGTATCCGCATTACTAAACCCTATATTGCCCAATCTTCAACTGCTCGGGTTTCACTACAAGTGGGACCTTTTCTTAACCCAGACGATGTAACTAAACTTTGTGAAATCGCCGCCTCAGAAACCATCAATTGCACTACCACAAAAGACATAGGCACCAGCACCTCTGCCAATCAGCAGCGCACTCGCAGTGATACCTCTGTTCTGCAACGCAGGGATATTATCCGTTTGCGTCCCAGCGCCATCGCACAATACTGGGTACAACTAGGTAGTTACCAAAACCGTGGCGATGCGAGCACCGCATGGGACGAGTTGCGTGTTCAAAATATTGAACTGCAATCTTATCTCCCTACCTTCACTCAACCTATGCTTTCCAGCAGCCCAGAGGCTGTTTATCGCCTTCGTACGGGGCCTTTCCAAATTCGTTACGCAGCACAAGAACTCTGTGATAGCATTAAGAACCGTGGTGCAGGTTGTCTTGTAATCAGCGAATAAAAAAATAAGATGATAAAATGCTTGACTTGCCCGCAAAAATTGTCAGTTTAGCGTCTCTTTTTACTACCGTGTTCCGCGATAGCTCAGCGGTAGAGCTCTCGACTGTTAATCGAGTGGTCGTAGGTTCGAATCCTACTCGCGGAGCCAAATTTTATCAGAGGCCAGTTCAACCCAAAGGTTAAATGGCTTCCTCAAGGAAAACCGTAGCTTTGCGCTTTCCATTTTTAGCTCCAAAAATAGATAACCAAGCAGCGGGATCTTTCTTCACTATCAATCCAGTGTTTACGCGATGACATTGCGCTCGGATTTGATGATTTCTTCGAGGGGTTGAATAGGGAAGGGTTGCCCTACTTGAAAGTTTAGCCCGCCTTTGAAGCCTGTGAGTTCGGAGGCACTCAGGAAGATGTCGCGGATGGCGCGTTGATCTTCGCTGGGAAGGCTGATGGCGCTGCGGATGACAAGATCAAACTGAGTGGATTGTGCTTGTTTTTTGACAAAGCCATCAAATTGCATGGCGCCGAGGCGTGAGAGATCCACCTCCATTATAAAGCGTGTGCCCGCCGTTTCGTCTTTATTATGTGCAGATTCTGATTTTTCTTTTTTTATAAAAAGTCGCGTTTGTTGCCACTCACCCTGACAATGTACGGGGATAAATACTGCCTGCCAGTTGGGGTTGGGGGAATCGACAAAGAGTTGCTTAATCGTGCCAAATTCAGACGATAATTTGCGGACGAGATCGCCACGATTTTGCTGCTCTAGCGTCTCCACTGTTTTTTTGTCGAGCCAATCTTCGGCGTCGCCCGTTTTTAATCCCAACAAAAAGAACATGATGTCTTTGGCCATTTTAGGCCCTGCCTGAGGAATGATGTTCTGCAATAAATTTTGGGCGATGAGCGGGTGCGTTTGCTGCAAAATGTTCACAGCATCACGCAGACTGCTCCATTGGCTAGAGAGTTCCGTAAGACTGGCGGCAGTAGCCACGTTTCCTGACGCCGCTCCTAACAATGCATTATTGGGAGTAGGGGCGTCGTTTTTTAGAGAGATAAGTTGAAGATTAAGCGTTGTTTCTGGCGGGAGTGCAAGGCGTTGACCATTGGGTAGTATGAGGTCGAGCTTGAGGGTGCCAAATGGAGTTTTAAGCACTGTTTCCCCCGATTGTTCAGTGCCGATTACTTGCGCGGGAAGCATACCTTGCCCGATCGAGGCTTCGTGTGATGGTAGAGGAAGGGCGCTCGTAAGGGAGGGGGGAGTTATGGGTTGTGCCAAAGTCTGGGGAGCCGCTGGTGTATTGGGTGTAGGAGAGATTGGTGGCGTAGGGGGTAAGCTTTCTGCAGCAAGAGGAGCACTAGCGGGGAAAGCTGTTATTGGTGTATTTACCGTGGGTAATGTGTTGTTCGCAACAAGGGGAGCGCTATCAATATTCAGCGCGGACATAGGGCTTTGAATGGTGGTAGGCGTAACAGTGGTTGTAGTAGGAACATTCACTGCTGTTACAGGCGTGGGGGAGCCACTCGTAGGAATGATATTAGGCGCGGTATCAGGTGCAATAAGCGTATTCGCAAGCACAGAGGAAGGAACAGAGGGAGCAGTAGTTGCCACTGGTGTATTCCCGCCCAAAAGTGGATCGGTAAGGGTTACGGTATAGCCCGATTTTGCAGAGAGCAGCGGATTAGGAGCATATCCTCCATTAGGCAAAGTAATAAAACGTGCGGTGCCTGCGGGGGAAGCTGGGGAAGCTATTGTTGCTTGCGTTGGGCTGGTGGAGGGGGGTGTTGCCGAGTTCTCCTTTGTGTCCTCAGAAGGTAGGGCATTTAATACAGCAAGTGCCGCATTATTGTTTAAGATTGCGGTAGCGGGAGCAGGTGCAGTATTGGGCAATGCAGGTGTGGCAGCGGGATTAGGTGTTGTTGTTACAGGTTGCCCAACGGCAGTTGCTTGTGGCAATTCAATCGAATCAGTGTTCACGGTGAGCGAAATGGTTGCGCCAAGTTCTAAACGCTCTGGTGCAATGAAAACATTTTTGGGTAAGAGTTGCAGCAATTGCGGCAATTCTGGCGATCGTGTGAGCAGCGCTGCACGCAAAACAGGTGTTTGCAACGGAGAGATTTCCACCAAATCCTGAACAGGAAGTTCTGCAATTTCTGGTGTAGGCGGCAAAGAAGGGGGCGCAGTGCCTACAGGTTTCCCCCCTGTTTGTGCGGCATTATGCGTGTTGAGGCCTAGCAGATCATCCACCCCTTCTGTATTTTGCGCGTTGCGTGGATGAGCGCTGGAAAGCTCTTTGGGCGTGAGTCCATCCACTGAAATAATCCGCGCTTTCAGGCCAGAAGTTCCTGTGTTCAAACGAATTACTACCTCATGCCCGCGTGCAAGCGGGAGTTCGGATTTAATCGTCATATCGCCTTTGGGCGTTCGCAAGGTGGCAAGACCAGACTGAGCATCCGTATGGACAATATTGCCGCGTACCATTGTACCATCAGGCAAGGCCAGAATTCCGGGAGGAATATTAGTTGCGCCACTCGTCCCTCCGCCCGAAGTTACCCCTTGCAGGATAACCTGACCGCTATTGCTGCTAGGAGGTATGGGAGGGGTGGCGCTCATAAATCATCCGCTGCGATTCTGCATCAATCGAATGGAGATAGCCGCCGCATCTGTCGTCGCGGTGGAATGTGCGGCGATTTCGATGATGGATTTCTGGCTGCGGATGGAGTCGCGCACTTTGTTGTCTTTGCGGATAATTCCTAGCAATGGCGGTGAGAATTTGAGGAAGCTCATACAGGCTTTATTGATGGCTGCATAAGTGCGCTCTCCCTCTTTTTGCGACATGGCCTGATTGATAATCACCTGAATATCGGGCTTGATAGGCTGTTGCAGGCAGAGCTTGATGAAAGCATACGCATCCGTGAGCGAGGTTGGCTCGTCCGTCACTACCATCACCACGCGGGAGGCGATGGTGGAAAGGAAGCGAATCGTTTTTTCAATCCCCGCGCCGAGATCCATGATAATGGTATCGTATTCAGCCGAGAGATCTTCCAGATCGGTTTTTAGTTTTTCAAGCACGGCATCAGGCAAATTGCCAAGGCTGCCAGAGCCAGAGCGACCAGCGATAATATCAAACCCGCCGTCTTCATAGAGAAACACCACATCGCGCAGACGGGCTTTTCCTGCAAAGACATCGCTTAAATCACGTTCGGGCGTGAGGCCAAGTTGCACATCCACATTCGCAAGGCCAATATCGCCATCAAACAGCAATACACGACGACCAGAGCGGGCGAGCAGATGGGTCAGCGTAATGCTTAACCATGTTTTGCCCACACCGCCTTTACCAGAAGCGACTGCGATAATATTATTTTTTTCTTTTTCCATCGTTTCCTCGGTTCTATTCTTCTAATCGATATTGCATCAACAATTGGCTGAGATAATCCCCATCCACAGCACGATATTCGCCGATGACTTTGGCGCTACTGCTGCTGTTGCAGAAAGCGTAATCGCCCGCAGCGGCGGCACTTAAAATGCTGCCATAGCGGCGTGAAATATCGGTGCGGGTAAACAACATGCGCTTGGCATGGGTAAAGCCAAAAGCGCGGGCAAAGTGGGCGGCTTCTTGTGCATCGCCGCCTGCGGGCATCGCCAACACTGGTTCTACATTGCCGACACCCAAAAACTCGCCGAGTTCTTTCAGCTCTTTTGCATCGTAAGGATTGGTGCCTGCGCTATCAATCAATACGCGCTCATCATCTTCACATTCTTGCATAATCTGGCGCAACTCCGCCCGATTTTCCGCTACTTTGAGATTTAGTCCGAGAATATCGGTAAAGGCTTGGAGCTGTTCTACACCGCCCGCACGTTTCGTATCGGTGGTGATGATGGTGACATTCTTTTTATCCATCACCATTTGCGCAGCCATTTTGGCGATGGTCATTGTTTTGCCAACCCCCGGTGCGCCAACAAGCATGATGCGAAAACCTGCGCGGTTAAGAGGGAGAGGCATGAATTGGAATGTAGTTTCCAGAATTTTGCGTAAAGTTTTGCGAATGCCTTCAAAAGTCGCATCAGGCTCAAAATTAAGCATCTGCGCGGTTTCCAGAAGTTTATCAGTGACGGGGGCCGGCACGGAATGATAAGCCAGAATTGCCTTGAGTTCGATGAAAACCTTGGCTTCTTCATTCTTGGGGGCAGGAATAAAGTCATTCTTTGTATTGGTTTGGGGATGGAAATTCTCCTCCAAAAAGCTGGCCGGATCGTCACTTTCCATTGCCGCAGTCACTGTCACGCCTTTGCCGACAGGATCGCGGGTGGTGGAAATAATCACTGCATCATCGCCCATTGCGGCGCGAATTTGCGTCATCGCATCATGAATATCGGGGGCGGTAAAAGTACGTAATCTCATAACTGCCCTAATGTTTTGATTTTGGCTTTAGAGTGGATTTCATTTTGTGACATTACCACGGTTGAAGGACGGAAGCGTTCAATAATCGAGCGCACATAAGGGCGGATGATAGGGCTTGTGAGTAGCACAGGCACTTGCCCTTGTAGCGCGAATTGATCGAATTTACTCCGCACAATCTGAATGAATTCCTGAATTTTGCTTGGCGCCATGCTGAGGGTGCGTTCTTCGCCTTGTCCGACCAGCGCATCCATAAAGCTTTGCTCCCATGCAGGGCTGAGGGCGAGCAGTGGAATAAAGCCTTCTTCATTCGTATTGCCATGGCTGATTTGGCGGGCAAGCCTTGCGCGCACATGCTCGGTGATAAGTGCAATATTTTGGGTAATGCGTGCGGCTTCGGCAATCGCTTCCACAATCGTGGAAAGATCGCGGATAGAGATATGCTCACCAAGCAGATTTTGCAAAATACGTTGGACGGAACTGACCGAGATAACGGTTGGGATGGTATCAGCAATCAGTTTTTGATCGCCTTTGGGCAAATCATCGAGCAGCTTCTGCGTTTCGGAATAAGAAAGCAGCTCTGACATATTGTCTTTAACAATTTCAGTGAGGTGAGTGGTGACGACCGTTGGCGGGTCAACTACGGTATAGTTGCGAAACAGCGCTTCCTCACGGTGAGCTTCTGCCACCCACATTGCGGGAAGACCGAAGGTTGGCTCGTTGGTTTCTTCACCAGGAAGGTTGATTTTGCCGCCGCTGGGGTTCATCACCAATAACATATCGGAGCGCACATCGCCGCGAGCACATTCGATTTCCTTCACCTTAATCACATAGGTATTAGGTGGAAGCTGCATGTTATCCTGAATACGCACAGGCGGAATCACGAAGCCAGATTCTCGCGCCATTTGTTTGCGCAGGGCTTTAATTTGCTCGGTGAGGCGGTGGCCTTTGCTATAATTGATAAGCTGCAACAGGCCATAGCCAAGCTCCAAACGCAGTGAATCGATTTGCAGATTCTGTGCAATGGGTTCTTCGCCACCTGCTGCGGCATCGCCTGCTTGTCCTGCGGCGCCACCTATTACGCCTGCACCACGGCCTGCAGCAGCGTCTTTCGCTTCTTGCGCGGGGATAAATTTCTTCCACAGATACCAGGCAGTGTAGCCGCAAATCCCTGAAAGCGTCATGAAAGGTAGGAAAGTATTGGGGATCACAATTGCAAGCAAGAACAGCAATCCGCTGGTGATACCAAGTGCCGCAGGAAAGCGACCTAA
>JBILIE010000036.1:0-10180 GCA_044350115.1 Rickettsiales bacterium | reverse complement strand
CTTCCAGCACATTATAGCCTTTATTGCGTAAGGCGCGGGCGGCGAAGCTGCGTACGGGCGCTTCGTCTTCTACCAGCAGAATCGTACCCGTACCAGTGAGATCGCCGACGGGTTCTTTGTCCATTTTTTCTTCCACCGCATTGGCTTGCGCCTCAAAACGCGGGAAATAAATCTGGAAGCGCGTGCCCACACCCATCGTGCTGCCCACATACACATAGCCGCCGGTTTGCTTGATAATACCATAGACAGTGGCAAGGCCGAGGCCTGTACCCGCGCCGACTTCCTTAGTGGAAAAGAACGGCTCAAAAATCTTTTGCAGCACATCGGGCGCAATGCCCGTGCCCGTATCAACCAGCTCTACCAACACATAGTTGCCCGGAGTGATAAGATCTTCCTCTGAAGGCGGCATGAGGGAGGGATCAATATCGTAACTGCTGCGGAGATTAACGGTGGCAGTGCGTAAGGTAAGTGTGCCGCCGCCAATCATCGCATCCCGCGCATTGACGGCAAGGTTGATGAAAACTTGTTCGAGCTGGCCTTGATCAGCTTTGACCATGCCAATATCGCGACCATGTATCATTTTAAGTTCGATATTCTCGCCAATCAAACGCCGCACGAGGTTAGAAAGCTCCGCCAGCACCTCTGTCATATCCAGCAATCTCGGCTGCAGGGTTTGACGGCGTGAAAACGCCAGCAATTGCCGCACCAGATTCGCGGCGCGGTTGGCGTTTTGCTTCACCTGCATAATATCGGCAAAAGACTGGTCGCCTGCGGGATGGCGCATCAGCAGCAAATCGCAGAAGCCGATCATTGCCGTGAGCAGGTTGTTAAAATCATGCGCCACGCCACCTGCAAGTTGACCCACAGCCTGCATCTTCTGGCTATGTGCATAGCGCATCTCCAGATTTTTCTGCTCGGTGGTGTCAATCAAATGCAGCACAATTTGTGGTTCGCCCCCCTCGGTGCTTTGAATGAGGTTGAGGTAAAGCGATGCTGATTTTTCTTTCTCGCCCAGAATTTTAATATCCAATGGATGTTCGTCTGGCGTGTTACCCGTGAGTAAGCGCAATTTTTCCATAATCTCCGGACGATTCGCGGGCGCCACGGTTTCCAGAAAATCCCAGCCATCTTTACGATGCCGAATGCGATCCGTGATTTTGCGGAAAGATTCGTTGCATTCTAAGACTGTGCCTTGCGAGTTGATCATGGCAATGGCAATCGGGAAATGGCTAATTAGCGCTTCCAGCGAAAGCGCGGAAGGTGCCAGATTTGCTGGCGCAGCCACCACCACAGGAGCGACAGATGCCGCCCCTGCATCAGGGCGCTCTACAAATTCACGACCGCGCAGCAGAAAATAACCTTTCGGGCGCGAAAGTGGCTCCAGTGAAACCACCATTTTGAGGGTGCGATTGCCGGGTAGCGGCATATTGATAAATTGTCGCGCAGGGTGGTTATCGCCCATGGCTTTATCAAAAATAAGTTCTTCTTCTGTTTTGAGCAGGCCATATTCGCCAAGTTTGGAGACATCGTGAATATCGCGGTAGTTGATATGCCCAAATAATTTCTGAAACCCAGGATCCACATACACCACTTCGCCGTCTTTTTTGAGGATGAGGCAGAATTGAGAATCGACGCGAGCGGCGGAGGCAAACAAGGCATTTTGAAATTCAGTGAGCATCACCAGATCGCGCTGGCGTTGCGTGAACAATGCGGTGAATGTGCCCAGAGCGAGCAGAATAAACAATGCGGTAACACCAAACACCCAGCGCCCCTGACCATATTGCATGCCCAGACCTGCGGCATAAATGGCGGCAAAAGAAATGGTGATCACCACCAGCAACGGGATAATGAAAGGGCGCTTGCGCACGATAAAATCGTCTTCCGCCAGCGCCTCTGTTTGTTTGTTCTCTAAAAATCTACCTGTCATGAGTCAGAGTGAAGCACTAAAGCGCTGCGATTGCAAGGCGGGTTTACTTCGTCCGTGGTCGGATCGCTTTGCCTTTCATTTTATAGACATAGCTGATGACGGCAGCGACGGCTTTATAATGTTCCAGCGGCACTTCTTCGTCGAGATTTGACGGATAGAGTGCGCGGGCGAGCGGTGGGTTTTCGACGATGGGGACGTTGTTTTCCTTCGCCACTTCGCGGATTTTGAGCGCCACTTTGTCTTGCCCTTTCGCCACAATTTTGGGGGCATTCATAGTATCGCTATCATATTGCAGAGCCACGGCATAGTGGGTCGGGTTAGTGATAACGACATCGGCGGTGGGTACATTCGCCATCATCCGTTTGCGCGCACGCTCCATGCGTAAGGCGCGGATACGCTGCTTAATGACGGGATCGCCCTCTTGCTGCTTATATTCATCGCGCACTTCCTGCTTCGTCATCCGCAGGTTTTTCATATAATCGTAGCGTTGATAAATATAATCAATCAATGCGATGAAAAACAGCGCAACCAGAATGCCGATGAGCATGTTCATCACCATCTCATGAGTGAGCAGCAGCATCTCATGCATTTCGGTATCGGCGAGGCGGAGCAATTGTTTGCGGTCGGGCCATACGGCCATCGTCGCAATGATGCCGACAATCACGATTTTAACAATACCTTTGAGAAACTCCACCACTGAGCGCATCGAAAAAAGTCGCTTGAGGCCTTTCGTCAGCGAAATTTTTTCCCATTTGGGGATGATAGGTTCGGCAGAAAGAATGAGCGGCTTTTGCACGACACTGCCTGCAATGGCCGCCACCATCAAGGCCAGCAGCGGCATGGCGAGTATGGCGCTCATTTCGATAAAAGTGTGGGAGAGCAATCGCTGCATCCCGCCGCCGCCTGTGACGATCATATCGGGCTGGGTGATAAACATCGTCAGCAATGCGCCCGTTTCCACAAACAAATCGGGCAGGCTCCACCCCATAATCAGCGCGAAAGTGAACAGCAATAAAAAACTGTTTACCTCGCGTGATTGATAAATCTGGCCTTTATTGCGCGCATCTTCCAACCGCTTATAGGAAGGTTCCTCTGTTTTTTCCTGATCGTTATCTTCAGACATGGGCTAGTCTTTTTCTGGGGGGATACTCCCCCTCGCTTCGCTCTCCCCCACGGCTCGCGCCGCCTCGCACTTGCTCGGAGGGAGGGTTAATTTGGGGGGTGCGGCTGCATTTATTCGGATAATTTAGCATCATTATTGCCCCAAATAACCCGTCAGGTGTTCTTCCGCAAATTCGAGATACCAAAGCATCATCCCGCTCAGGCAGGCCATGAGCAAGGCAAAGCTGATCATAATCTGGGGTGGGGTTACAATAAAAAACACCTGCATGGTGGGCATCAGGCGGGCGAGAATACCCATGCCCAAATAGCTCACCAGCCCCACCACAATCAGGGGGGAAGAAAGTTTCATCGCCATCAAAAACACATCGCCTACAAGGCGGCTCATATAATTGCTCATATCGCCAAAGGCGAGTGCCTGTCCCGCTGGAAAAACAACATAGCTCTCGAACAAACCATTGAGCATGAGATGGTGGCTATCCGTGGCAAACATCAGCGTTACGGCAGTAAGGCTTAAAAAGTTACCAATGGCCGTACCTTGTGAAGCCTGCGTCATATCGAACATCGTGGCGGAAGCGAGGGACGATTGATAGGAGATAATCATACCCGCAGTATGCATGACTGAAACGACAATCCGTGCCAGTAACCCCAGAAACACCCCCATCGTGATTTCAGCCGCCATCATCACGAAAAGTGCCAGTGGTGAGGCGGGCGGCGGCGGAAGCTGTGGCTGCAAAGTGGGCATTAATACCAACGCAACCATCAGCGCAAGGATCAGGCGGATGCGCGCCGAAACATAGGCCTCGCCAATCCCTGGAAGTAACATCATGCCCGCTCCCACCCGCGTGAATATCAGCAAAAATGCAAATAATTCTCCCGTGGTGAAAGCTTGTAATTCCATCGCTTATTCCGCTTCACGATCATTAGCGCCTATGAGGGAGATACGATTGAAAATTTCTTCAGTGAAATCGCCAATCGTGTGGCTCATAAAAGGCATAAACAGAATCAGCGACGCAAAAACGGCCAGAATTTTAGGCACAAAACTCAGCGTCATTTCCTGAATTTGGGTGAGTGCCTGAAACAGCGAAATAATCAACCCCACCAGAAGCGCCACCAGCATTGCAGGCGCAGCCGCCATCACCAACACCCAGATGGTTTCACGCGCAAGATCTATAACTTCAATTTCGTTCATAGGAGAAAGCCGTTAGGTTTTAGGTTTTAGTGCTGCTATATGCTGAAACCTAGCAGCTAAAACCTAAATAGGCATCCGCAAAATTTCCTGATAGGCGTTGATGATCTTATCGCGCACACCTACCACCGTGTTCAGGGTGAGTTCGGCATTGGTGATAGAGCTTACCAAATCGGTCAGATCGGCTTTGTTTGCCAGCGCTTTGGTGGAAACAATTTCGGAATTGTAGCCTGCACCGCGCGCTTCTTCCAGCCCTTCGCTCACCAGCTCGCTGAAATTAGCACCCTGCGGGGCACTGCCATCGCCAATACTATCGCCGCCCGCAATGCCGCCTTTACCGATGATGCTGCTTGCCTGTTTATAGGCATTGGTGGCTTTATTGAGTGCGACATCCATACGAGTCTCCTGATTTTAGTTTGATTAATTCTTCAACATTCCGATGGTTTGCATCAGCATACTTTTTGATATTTCTACCACATTCATATTAGCTTCATAGCCCCGACGCGCCTCCCGCATATCCACCATCTCGACCATGGGCTGCACATTGGGGTGCGACACATAGCCGTCTTTATCTGCCGCCGGATGCGCGGGATCGTATTTTTTGGGGAATTCTCCGGGGGCTTCGCCGTATTTATCGGTTTTGACGAGGGGCACGCCCATTTCGCGATCCATCTCGTTTTTAAACGAAATGGTTTTGCGACGATAGGGGTCTTCCCCTGCATAGCGGCCTGTAGAATCCGCATTGGCAATGTTTTCCGACACGATACGCAAACGGTCGCTTTGCACTTTCATCCCCGCAGAGGCGATATGCAGTGAATTGACGAGATCCATGGTTTAGCTCCCTTGCCTTTAGTTGCGATTGCCGATAGCGGTTTTAAACATCATCGACACTTTGCCGTATAAATTGGTGACTTTTTGATATTCCATCTGGTTCTCTGCCAGTTTGGCCGATTGTTCTTCCAACACGATATTGTTTTTAACGGGCGTGGTTTCGTAAGTCTTGCGCGATTCTTCGTCGCGGAAGGTACCTGCTTTTTTGGTGCCTTGCTGAATATGATTGGGGCTGGTAGCGCGGATTTCCAGCCGATGCGATTCCGCCGAAACCAGACGATTAAAATCCAGCGGCTTTAAATCCCGCGCCTGCTCCCCCGGAGTATCAATATTGGCAAGGTTGCGCGCAATCACATCCTGACGCTGGCTGTGATAGTCCATCTTCATCTTCATCAGCTTGAAAAGATTAATGTCAGAATAGTCCATGAGTTTCGTTTCCTGAGGGGGACTTGCCCCCATCGCTTTGCTTCCCCGCCGCTTCGCGCCTCGCCTTGCTCGGCTGTGGTATGATTAATGAGGTTGTTATTTTTAAGTCATTGCAATCATCGTACCATATCAAAAACAACAATGCATTAGGCATTGTTTGCCTAATCTAGGCAATTTTTGCCGTGCTGTGAATTGTCATGCAATTGTCACACACACACACATGTATAATCGCTAACATTACTTAACCACGTCGTGGATTTACAGGCTTCCGCCTCATTTTGATGTCAGTCAGCAACGAAGCTGCAACGGTCAAAGAGTGTATTGTCTGTATTGAAGCGACATAACCATATCAAAAATATGGCAAATTCAAACGCGCTCGATCTAGGCGCACCCACCAACAGCAACAGCGGCGGCACCCTGCGGCTGCTCATTTACTTGGCAGCATTCCTGCTGCTGCTCGCAGCCGCAACGGCGGCGTGCTCCTGGTACGCAGCCCGCCAGCTCGCCAAGGCTGCCACCAAAGCCGAGGCGGGGATTGTCAGCCTCATAGAAGCTGGCGCTTTGACGGCAGAAAGTGCCGCCATCCTCCGCCACGCGGTTGAGAAGGGCACCGACCTAGTGATGGTCGATGCCTTCGGGAGCGTAGTGTGGGCGATAGGAGATGCCTACAATAGGCACTCCGACGCCTGCGAAGGCCTGGCTTCGAGTCTTGAAGACTCGCGACAGGCAGTAATAAGGGCCCAGCAGGATACCGCTGGGGTTGAGGCCATACTGGCGCACAATGCGCTTGTAGGCCTTGCAATCCCGCTATGCGGGCCGCAAATGGCCTTACACTCAATACCGTTGAACTTGTTTTAGAACACGTTCCGCAGCCCGCAAACAACAACACCTCTCTGCCTATCCGGCAGGGAGGTGTTGTTGTTTTTAACGGGCGTCATGGCGAGCCATCGGCGAAGCAATCCAGTGCGTTGTGGCTGGATGGCTTCGGCTCCGCCTCGCCATGACGACAAAGTGAGAGTATCTATTTGCAATTCTCCTCAATTTGGGGAAGATTATGGGCATCAACCAAAGGAAGCAGTATGCTGTACCTCTCTCGCAAAATAGGCGAATCGATCATCATCAATAACGACATTGAAATGACGGTGGTAGAAGTGCGCGGGCGCACAGTGAAACTGGGTTTTGTGTTTCCGCCGGATGCCAGTGTGCTGCGCAAAGAAATCTTCGATAATATCCGCGAGCAGAACGTGGCGGCATCGAAAGCCGATAGCGATATTGGCCTGAACGATATTTTAGGCGCGCTCCACAGTCACGGCAAACAGGATAAGCCCGATGGCGAATAACGACGAACCCCACAAAGGCTTGGATCTGGTAGATCTGCGTGACGAACCCGTTATGCCGTCGAAGTTGCCTGAAAAGCAAATCGCCATTGCGGTGAAATACGAAAAACTAACCAAAGAAGCCCCCAAAATCGTGGCCACCGGGCGCGGTGCGGTGGCGGAACAGATCTTGCAATTGGCCTTCGCCAACGGGGTGAAAGTGCGCGAAGATGCCGATTTGGCGGAAGTGCTTTCGCATCTGGAAATTGATTCGCCCATTCCGCTGGAAGCCTATGCGGCGGTGGCGGAAATTCTGGCTTATGTGTATCGTGTGAATGGAGAGAGAAAAGCGTTATGATAGAACACCCCAAACTCGAAACACTCCCTAGTATTCTAAACGATTCGCATTTGCTGTTAGTGCAGGTTCGGCGCTTTGTGACGCAATGTATTGCGGTGTTGGATGCGGGCGAACAGCCCGATGTAATGGGGCTGGACGATCAGGTGAAAATCCTCTGCGGGCATATCGCCCAAATGAGCGTAGAAGAAGCAGCGAAAATGCGCCCGAAAATGGATAGTTTGATCGACGAGCTGGATCAGCTCTCGCAGGCACTCAGTAAAGAACGCGCCTTGGTGAAAGAGCAGCTAAACGATCTCACCCGTCAGCAACAGGCGATGGCGGCGTATCAGCGGGTGAATGGCTCTGTGCCGCTGCCAGAAGTAAAAGGATAAATCGCGATGGAAGAAATCAACTGGTTACGCGCCGTCCTCTCGCTCGCTTTTGTGATGGGATTGGTGCTGGTGATGGGCTGGGCATTGCGCCGTTGGGACATCACCAAACTGACCAGTAAAATGCAGCAAGGCCGAAGGTTGCAAATGCTCGAACAATTACATCTGGACGCTAAACGCAAAGTGGCGCTGATCCGCTGTGATCATCAGGAATATCTGCTGGTGATGGGCGTGCAGGGAGAACAGATAATAGCGCTTGCTTCTGGCGAAAATACTCCCCAGAGCTTCGCTCTTCCCCATGGCGTTGCCGCCTCGCCTTGCTCGGAGAGAGCGCAAAATTTAGTGGGAGAAAATCATGTATCGTAAATCCTTCCTCTGCTGCTTGCTTCTATGCACCCTTATCGCCACTCCCGCTTTCGCGCAGAGCTTCTCGCTGGATATGGCGGGGCTGGATAAAGAAGGCCTGGGTGGCGGTTCTGCCGCAGCGCGGATGATTCAGATTATCATGCTGATGACGCTGCTTTCGCTCGCGCCGTCGATATTGGTGATGGTCACTTCCTTCACCCGGATTGTGATTGTGTTGGCGTTTTTGCGGAGCGCCATTGGTCTGCAAACCACCCCGCCGAATCAGGTGATTATCAGCCTTGCCTTGTTCCTCACCTTTTTCATCATGGCGCCGGTAATGGAAAAATCCTATCAGGACGGAATTCTGCCGCTCATCAACGAAGAAATCAGCGAGAAAGAAGCCATAGAGCGCACCGCCCAACCTTTCCATAAATTCATGATGGTGCATGTGCGCGATAAGGATCTCAAATTATTTGTCGATATGGTGCCCGATTTGAAAATCGAGAAAGAATCCGATACGCCTTACCGTGTGCTGATCCCCGCTTTTATGATCAGCGAACTCAAACGCGCCTTTGAGATTGGTTTTCTCATCTTCATTCCGTTTTTGATTATCGACATGCTGGTCGCCTCCATCCTCATGGCCATGGGTATGATGATGCTACCACCCGTGATGATCTCACTGCCGTTTAAGCTGATCTTTTTCGTGTTGATCGATGGCTGGTATATGCTCTGCGGCAGCCTTGTTCGCAGTTTTGGGGTGTTATAAAGGTGGTAAAAGATCTGGCGCCTTAGTGTTTGTTGCGCTCGTTGTATGTCTGCCTAACTCAGCCTTGAAGCCGGCCACTTTACGCATATCACTCAAAGCAGTTAATGTACCAATATCTACCTCATCTAACGCTCCTTGAGCAACAGCATCCGTTAACTGTTTAAACTGCGCGCCAGTGAGTGCCGTTGAGGTTAGCGTTGGAGTGCCAAGATCACCCGTTACAATACGCATTTGAGCAATTTGTTTTTGCAAATCCAGAGCGTGGCGATGTTTAAAAGCAGGAATACCCTGATCTGCTGCGAAACAAGTAGCGATTTCTTGCAACGTAGTCAGAGGGTCAATGTTATCGGGCAATACAAAGCTCACCCCATTTTTATTTCGTTCATCTTCAAAGGCAGTGTCATGCTCATGAATAATATTCATGCCACCCACTCGTAGATGTGCCCCTTGCCCTGCGCTCAGGAGTCCTTTGATGGATTCGCGCGCTGCGCCATTACTGCCAATAATTTGAATGCTCGCCATTAATCTCTCCTGTGGTGACCAAGCGATAGTAACATACAATTATTAAGCTTTTATGACGGCGATATAGGGTGTAGGAAATTAATCAGAAAAGGACTCTAAATGACCCAATTCATACGCAATATGGCGCTGGCCTGTTTGGGGTTGATGATAATGGTGGGGATGATGACCGCTGGCGTGTTTATTGGCCTGCTGGCGATCGCTGTCGGCGCGCTGTGGTGGGGTTATGTGATGCTACGCAAAGCAGGGATCATTAACCCACCAAAATCCCAATCGCCCATGCAGGATCCCCGCATTATTGAAGTGGATTATGTGGTGGTAGAAGAAGTTAAGCAGCGGGACACCCCGCATTAGCGCAATTGCCTCTGCGCCGCAAATGGGGTAACAAAGCGTGGTATTTGCAAAAGTGGGGTCGTAGCTCAGCTGGATAGAGCAATGGTTTCCTAAACCATAGGCCGTGCGTTCGAATCGCGCCGATCCCACCATTTTCTGTTCATTTCATTCACGAATTTGCAACAATTACCTGCTAGGCTATGCTCATGATGAACTTGCTTTTTGCTTGGATTGTGCCGCTTGCCTACCCGCTGATGCCCAGTGAGCGGGTGTTTGTGGGCTATATGTTCACGGCATTTCTGCCCGTATTTTATATTGCGTGGAAACGCAATCACTGGCAGTGGGACTTTGATGAATTCTGGGATAGCTGCTTTCCGAAGGCGACCTGGAAGCATCCTTCCACCAAAGTGGATTTGCAGTTTTTTCTTATCAACACCGCTCTATTCACGGTGATGGTGGTGCCGTATTTTAGTGGTGCGGGGTTTTCCCGTTATTATACGCATCAATTGCTGACGGAGCTGTTTGGTGCATCGACGCATCCGCTGGCCGCAGCGACCTTGGGGGTAGTGGCAGTGACGGTGGTATTGTTTTTATTAGGCGATCTGGCATTGTTCATTGCCCATTATTTACAGCATCGCATTCCGATCTTATGGGAATTTCACAAAGTGCATCACTCGGCGCAG
>JBILIE010000210.1:0-3366 GCA_044350115.1 Rickettsiales bacterium | reverse complement strand
AAGCCTGCGCCGCCGCCCGATGGCACGTGCGATGGAGCCACTGCAACAAATGGGGGCAAGATTCCTCAGCCGCAATGGAGGCAAACTCCCTTGTGCGATGATGGGGGGCATGTTGATACCGATTACTTACACTCTCCCCGTCCCTTCCGCGCAGGTGAAATCGGCGGTGATTCTGGCGGGGCTGAACACAGCAGGTAAAACCACCGTCATCGAACCCGAACCAACCCGCGACCATACCGAACGCATGTTGCAGTTTTTAGGCGTCCCTTGTGAAACCAGCGCTGAAAGCACGGGCAAGCGCATCACCATCACCGGCCAACAACAAACCGAACGCAAAAATAGAAACATTGAAGTCGCTGGCGATCCGTCATCCGCCGCTTTCCCGATGGTGGCAGCACTCATCACCCTAGGTTCTCAGCTACAAATCAATAATGTAGGGATGAATCCCTATCGCATTGGTCTTATCACCACGCTGATAGAAATGGGTGCAAATATCACCACCCAAAACCAACGTATGTCGGGTGGTGAAGAAGTGGCCGATTTAATCATTTCCGCCAGCGAACTAAAGGGAATTACCATCCCCGCCTCGCGCGCCCCCTCGATGATCGATGAATATCCGATCCTCGCGATTGCCGCCGCTTTTGCGACAGGCAGAACTGTAATGGAAGGCCTCGCCGAATTGCGCGTAAAAGAAAGCAATCGGCTTGATAAAATCTTGCAAGGCCTGCTTCAATGCGGAGTCACCGCCGAAGTACAAGGCGATACACTCATCGTCGAAGGCACAGGCGGCAAAAACATCAAAGGCGGCGCAGTCATCGACTCCGCACATGATCACCGCATCGCCATGTCATTCCTTATCCTAGGCCTGCGTAGCGATCACCCGATTCAGGTCAGCGGCACCGAAACCATCGCCACCAGCTTCCCCACCTTCTTCCAAACAATGCGCACACTTGGAGTAAGCATATCGGAGCAAGGCGACGCGCACCGCGTGGGAGAGAGCGAAGCAAGAGGCAATACCCCCCACAAAAAGAGAGTCCTCATCGCCATCGACGGCCCCGCCGCATCAGGCAAAGGCACACTCGCCCGACGTTTGGCCGATGCGTTAGGGCTTGTCTATCTTGATACGGGAAGCCTCTATCGCGCTGTGGGGATGAAGCTGATTTATTCCAATCAAGACCCCCACAATAAAGAGGCCGCAATAGAAGCTGCTCGCAATATCAACCTAAATGATTTGCAAAACCCACGCTTGCGTCAAGAGCGTATTGGTAACGCCGCTTCGATTGTTTCCGCTATCCCTGAAGTGCGGCAAGCATTGTTAGACTTCCAACACAAAATTGCAGCAAGCCCCGAAGGTGCTGTGCTCGATGGGCGTGATATTGGTACCGTTATATGCCCCGATGCGGATGTTAAATTATTCATTACCGCCAATCTCGAAGCGCGCACCAAGCGCCGCCACCGCGAATTATCGGGCGAAGGGGTAACCGTAGTCTATGAATCCGTATTAGAAGACCTCAAAGAACGTGACGAACGCGACAGCAAACGCAGCGCTGCGCCGCTCGTCCCCGCTGCGGATGCGCTCATTATCGACACTTCCCACCTCAGCGCTGATGCCGTGTTCGCTAATGTATTGGCAATTGTGAAATCAAAAATGGATTACAATACCCAGCAAGCTATTTCAGCTTAATATTCAGATATTTCTATATTTTATTTATATTTTTCGTATTTCTTGAGTTAACGGCGTCACCCGCTAGCATTAGTAAGAGATACAAATCTACATAAGAATGGCAGACAACTATTCCCCTAAATAAAATGTTACGGTGGTGACGACGCGGATTTTCTTTTCGACACTGGCGTCACCTTTATATTCATAGCCCTCGATCGGCTCGATGCTGAAAATTCCTTGTTGTGCATTGGCAATGCCTTTGACCGTAGTTTGAGAATCTTTCGCAAATTGCTGCGCCGCCTCGCGTGCGCTGGCGGTAGATTTAGCAAGCATTGCGGGTTTTACTTCATTCAGTTTAGTGAATTTAAACATTGGCAAATTGCCGCTGGCCAGCACCACGCCTTGCGTGATTAAATCGCCTGTTTTGCTGCTGAGTTTATCGACTTCCGCCACTTTGCTGGTACGCAAGCCAACATTACCCGTAATCGTATAACGGCCGCCTACACGCATATTCGCTTGGTTGTAAGAATCCGCCATCATATCGCGCACATCTAACCCACCGACGATGACTTCTTGGCTTTCAAAACCGCTATCGCTAAAGAACTTAGTGATAATTCCCTGATGCACTGTGGCACGCTGTTGCACTTCTTGCAGATCATCGCCCGTGACGCTGAACACCAAATTCCAAATCGCAAGATCAGCCGTCGCACTTTGTTCTGCAAGGCCTTTGACGGTGACGGTGTTACTCAAGCGTTTAGTTTTATAAAGCGTATCGCCGATAAAATATCCAGCGACCGCAATTCCGAGCGCCAACACCAGCGCGGCAATCAAATAATGCCAATGATGATGGTGATGATCACCGTGAGCTTGATTATCGTTATGGGCTTCAGTCATGTTATGTTACTCCCTTAATTTATGCTGCCATACTCACTGGCTTTGCACCAAATTGCGCCGCTTGCTCAATCGCATGAGCGACACTGAACACCGTCATTTCGTCGAAAGCTTTACCGATAATTTGCAAGCCGAGTGGTAGGCCGATGCTATCCAACCCCGCAGGCACCGAAATCCCTGGTAAACCTGCGATGCTGGCAGGAACGGTGAATACATCATTAAGATACATTGCCAAAGGATCGTCCTGTTTTTCACCAATCACAAACGCAGAAGAAGGCGCAGTCGGCGTCAAAATCACATCCACTTTTTCGTAGGCTTGTTGGAAATCGCGTGCAATCAGCGTACGCACCTTTTGTGCTTTTTTATAATAGGCATCGTAATAACCCGCCGAAAGCACATAAGTGCCCACCATAATACGGCGTTTTACTTCCTGCCCGAAGCCCGCCGCACGGGTTTTTTCGTACATATCGGTCAGATCATCGCCTGCTTCTGAAACGCGCAAACCAAAGCGCACACCGTCGTATCGCGCAAGGTTAGAGGAACATTCCGCAGGGGCGATAATGTAATAAGTCGCCAGTGCATAATGCGTATGCGGCAATGAAATATCAACAATCTCCGCACCCGCCTCTTTGAGCCACTGCGCGCCTTGTTGCCATATTTTTTCGATCTCGGCTGGCATGCCATCCACACGATATTCTTTTGGAATACCGATTTTTTTGCCCTTCACGCTCAGCGAAAGTGCCTCCTCAAAATTCGGCACGTCAAACTTCATCGAGGTGGAATCTTTGGGGTCGTAACCGCTGATCACCGTC
>JBILIE010000209.1:0-3377 GCA_044350115.1 Rickettsiales bacterium | reverse complement strand
AGTGGTGGCGGATGCTGCGGCTGGCAAATCGGTCTATGAGCAAACCAAAGATGCGCTGCACCAGATCGACGAAATGCTGGCGAAAGCGGGAACTGACAAAACCCGTATGCTCAAAGTGAACATCTGGCTGAGTGATATTAGCACTTTCAGCGAAATGAACCGCGCATGGGATGCGTGGGTGGTGGCAGGCAAAACCCCTGCGCGTGCCACGGTGGAAGCCAAGCTTGCGGGCAAAGGCTATGATGTGGAAATCATGGTCGAAGCGGCGGTTTAATCCTTAAACTTCCAGAAGCGCTGCATCGCGAGGAAGGCGTAAGACACCGTCCAGCCGATAAGCACGAGGCCGTTTAGCACTTCAATCGCGGTAAGAAAACGCATGCCACCTGTGGGGATAATGTCGCCAAGGCCAAGCGAGGTGTAGGTGATGGACGAGAAATAGATATGACCATAGAGGTCGTGAATATGCCCTGCTTTGGTGATGCTCTCTCCTGAAAATCCACCGAGATCGGTGTGGGTATCCAGATACCAGTAAGTCACTCCATAAATCCAGATCGCGGCGATATGGCAGAGAAAAATTGCCGCCATCACAATTCCTACGCGCAGCCGTCCGATGGGCAGGCGCGGGAGATAATGCCACAGCACCGCCAGAGCCTCATACACCATCGCGCTGGTGAGGAAGATGAGGAAAGTGCCGATGGCGTTGGCGATGAGAAATTCGTGCATGAGTCCAAACATAGCGTAAGAAAAATGGATAATCTAGAAGCAGGTTGTCTTTTTTGAGCGAATAAGACTATAACTTCTCCTTAGTGCGGGGGATCTGGCTTCATGGAATTATTAAAAACAAAGGATAAAGGTAATTTCCCAACCCACATTGATTTGATGTGGCCAACGTTGCTTGCTTTAAAAGCTCTGGGTGGTTCTGGAACGATTGAAGAAATTTTTGATAAAACGGTAGAGATTCAGCAGTACCCTGAAGATATTCAAAATGCTCCACATACGCGCAGCAATTTTACCAAGCTGGAATATCGTGCGGCGTGGGCGCGCTCTTATCTTAAAAAGGCTGGCGCACTTGAGAACAGTTCACGTGGCGTTTGGGCAATTACAAAAATTGGCGAAAATCTTAAACAAAGTGATATTAAAGATCTCAATAAAAAAGTCCGTGACTCATATCCGATAAATTCGGGCTCTAAATTGGCAGATGAGAAAGACGATTTGGAGATTAACGAAGAAACAGAAATTAGCTCTACTTCATGGCAAGAAGAATTACTGGAGATCTTGCAAAACATTGACCCCAGTGATTTTGAAAAACTCTGCCAACGTATGCTGCGCGAATCAGGCTTTGTGAAAGTAGTAGTCACGGGTAAATCAAGCGATGGTGGCATTGATGGGGTGGGGGTGTTGCGCGTCAATCTTTTGTCCTTCCAAGTGCTTTTTCAATGCAAGCGCTATAAAGGAAGTGTTGGCTCTTCGACTGTTCGAGATTTTAGGGGAGCAATGGTAGGGCGTTCTGATAAAGGGCTCATTATAACAACAGGATCCTTTACATCAGAAGCGCGTAAGGAAGCCACCCGCGATGGCGCTCCCGCCATTGACTTAATTGATGGAGCTGAGCTTTGTGAGCTTATGAAAAAGTTGAATATGGGTGTAGATGTAAAAACGGTAGAGATGGTAACAATTAGAAAAGAGTGGTTTGACGAACTATAACTTTCTATATTTATAAAACATAAGCTTAATAATAGATTTTTGGGCTAGTGCATCAATAAACGATGAACGCTTGGGAAAGCCATGATCTCCACCATGCTTTCTGCTTCATTCACGCAATAGACAATGTAATTTCCTTTGTAGCGCACTAAACGATAGCCCGCTCCGAGTTCTGGGCGTTCGGGTGTTGCAAAGGGATGTGCGGCAATGTGTTTGATGATTACCATGAGCCCAAGACGATATGCGCTGGCGTGTTTCCTTCCCCAATGGGCGGCTGAATAGGCGATTTCGTGCTCTAACTCTCTGGCAGCACTAGAGGTCAAGCGGAAGCGATAGTGCATGGTCAGTTAATTTTTCTGTTCCATATTCGCAAAGAAGCTCTCGCCATCGACCCAATATTCTGAGCCATTCTCTATCGCTTCCCGACGTTTTGCGAGTTCGTCGCGTAGCCATGAGAGTTGCTGTGGGGGGAGGGTGCTTTCGTTGCTGAAGAAGCACCGCAATGCCTCGCGCACGACCTCGCCTGCATCGCCATACATGCCAGAAGCAACTTCGTGTTGCACTAGATTTTCAAGTTCCTGCGGCAAAGAGATGTGAAGTGTCATGTCATTTTCCTGTCTCCAGACTGTACACCAATAACTAACAACCTTCAACAACGAGGACACCTTATGTCAATTAATGATATTACTGATCGCGTGAATAGTCTGGGCAATGCCTGGTCTGAGCATAAGCGCATAAACGACCAACGCCTTGCGGAAATTGAGCATAAAGGCAATGCCGACCCGCTTTACAGCGAGCATTTGAACAAAATCGGCAATGCGCTGGACATGCATAAAAGCCGTCTGGATGCGATTGAAACTGCGGCTTTCCGCCCGATGCGCGGTGGGGAAACCAAAAGCGAATTTTCGCCAGCAGTGCAAAGCCAATACACCAAAGCCTTTTGCAATTACTTACGTAAAGGCATGGATGCGGGTTTGGAAGCGATGGAGTTGAAAGCGCTCTCTGTGGGCACGGATGCGGATGGCGGCTATCTGGTGACCCATGCGATGTCGGCCAATATTGTGAAAACCGTGACTGAAAATTCGCCGATGCGCGCATTGGCTTCCGTGGAAACGATCTCGACCGATGCGCTGGAACTGATTCAGGATTACGACGCGGCGGCTTCGGGCTGGACGACGGAAACGGGCGCGGTGAGCGACTCCACCACGCCACAAATTGGCAAAAAATCAATCCCTGTATTTGAGCTTTATGCACAGCCGAAAGCCACGCAGAAACTCATCGACGACAGCGCGGTGGATATTGAAAGCTGGTTGGCTGAAAAAGTGTCTGACAGTTTCCTCACCAAAGAAAATACAGCGTTTATCAGCGGTAATGGCACCAGCCAGCCCAAAGGGATTCTGACTTATGCGGCAGGCACGGCATGGGGGCAGATTCAACAAGTGAATTCTGGCACAGCGGCAACGGTGACTGCCGATGGTATTGTGAATCTGTTTTATGCGCTGAAAGAAGAATATGCCCAGCGCGCCAGCTTCCTGATGAACCGTTCGGTGATTCAATCGGTGCGTTTGTTGAAAGAGGCAACTACCAATCAATATCTGTGGCAGCCTGGTTTGGCGGCAGGTGCGCCTGATACATTGCTCGGCGTTCCCGTAATGCAAGCGGCGGATATGCCTGTG
>JBILIE010000035.1:0-10271 GCA_044350115.1 Rickettsiales bacterium | reverse complement strand
AGATCAAATCATTTACGGCTATTCAAGAGGGCGGAGAATTCCAAAGCCAGAGGTGCTGAGGGCATGGCTAAACCGTTCAGTAGAAAGCAACCCGAGTTTTGTGCATGTGTGTCGTGCCCTTTCTTCTTTCGGTCGTTTAGGGATTGCTTTGCCTGATGAGGCGCGAGATAAATATTTAAAGGTAATCGCTCAAAAACTAGATCAGACCGACGAAGAAGTCTCAAAAAATCTCTATTCATTGGCGTTATTAGAAGCTAATGGCACCCAGATTCAAGGAACCCCCTCAGGGGAAGCGGCTTTAAACAGGCTGTTTTCGCGTAATTTATCGAACAATGCTTCGCAGGAAGATAAACACCGTGTTTATCTGGCCGCACAAATGTTTGATAAACCTCACCTTGCGAGCGCTGTTGCTGAATCATTAAGATCAAAAGTTGAAAAAGCGTCAAATCTGGAATCAAATTTGGTGGCTTCCCTACAAAATGTGGCCAAAAAGATAACGAGCTGTGAAATCACGATAGACAATGGAGTGTGGCTCGACAGCACTAAATCCAATGTAGATTGTTGTATTTCGGTGAAGAATAAGGAAACGGGTGCATCAAGCAAATTATGGGTGCAGGTGGACGGCCCCACCCATTTTATGATTAATCCTCAGGGAGAAGATATTGAGACAGGGCAGACAGTGTTGCAAAATAAGATTGTTGAAAAATATTTGCCCCAAAACCACCAATGGGAGCGCGTGAGTTATGCAGAGCTTGATGGGTACGGGCTGGGAGAGGCGGTTGCAAGGGAACTCTTGCAACAAGCAATGGCTCTACCATAAGAACGTGAAGTGGATCTTGGTAGGAGCCGACCCACATTGGTTAGAAGCGGTTATTGAGAGGTTGAGATTGTGATTTTTGCTTCTATGCAGCCAAAACTTGTGTTATTTCCGCCTCAAAATAAGTGTATAAGGCTTTAGCATGACCCTCAAAATTGGAATTAACGGCCTTGGTCGTATAGGACGTTGCGTGATTCGCGCACTTGCCGAACATCCCCGCAATGATATTGAACTCGTCGCCGTCAATGGCCCTGCGCCGATTGATCAGCATGTGCATTTGCTGAAGTATGATTCGGTGCATGGACGTTTTCGGGGGGAAGTAAGTGCTGAGGGCAATGATTTGATCATCAACGGCAAGCGCATCCCGCTACGGCAGGAGCGCGAGCCAGAGGCGATCAACTGGAGCCAATACGGTGTGGATGTCGTCTTTGAATGCACGGGTAAATTCACCAAAAAGCCAGATGCGGCACGCCATCTGGGCGGCAGCGTCAAGAAAGTGCTGGTTTCTGCCCCTGCGGAAGAAGCGGATGCGACGATTGTGTTTGGCGTGAATAATGAAGCACTGAAACCCGAACACACCGTGATTTCAGTTGGCTCTTGCACCACCAATTGCTTAGCGCCTGTGGCGAAGGTTCTGGGCGATAATTTCGGTATCGAAAAAGGTTTTATGACCACGATTCATGCTTATACGGGTGATCAGAATCTTGTGGATGGTAGCCATAAGGATATGCGCCGCGCGCGTGCGGCCGCGCTTTCGATGATTCCGTCCTCAACAGGTGCTGCCAAGGCTCTGGGGCTGGTGTTGCCTGCGCTGGCGGGCAAGCTCGATGGGACTTCAGTGCGCGTGCCGACGGCGAATGTGTCGATGGTGGATTTGTGCTTTACCAGCAGCAAACCGATGACCAAAGAGGCTATTAATGCGGCGATGAAAGCAGCTTCCAGCACGGTGTTGGCTTATGAAGATGCGCCGCTGGTTTCTATCGACTTTACTCATCATCCCGCCAGTAGCATCTTTGATGCAACGGGAACGAAAGTCATCGGTGACCGCTTTGGTCGCGTGGCGGCATGGTACGACAATGAATGGGGCTTTTCGCTCAGAATGTTGGACGTGGCAGGGTTGCTGCGCTAGCTTGCTTTCATGAAAGCTGAATTTTTTAATCACGGCGAACAAGCGGCGCTTTTCAGAGAAGACTGTCTCGCACGCATGGCCGCGATGCCTGCGGAATCCGTGGATATGATCTTTGCCGACCCGCCGTATTTTCTCTCTAGCGGCGGGATTACCTGCCAGGCGGGTAAAATGGTGAGCGTGAATAAGGGCGAATGGGACAACAGCGTTTCTGCCGCTTCCATGCACGCTTTTAATGCTGCATGGCTTAAGGAATGTAAGCGTATTTTAACTCCTAACGGCACTTTGTGGGTGTCGGGTACGATGCATAATATTTATAGCGTGGGCTTTGCGTTGCAGGAATTGGGCTATAAAATTCTCAACGAAATTGCGTGGCACAAGGTGAACCCTTCGCCGCATTTGGCCTGTAGATATTTCACCCATGCCCATGAAACGATTTTATGGGCGCGCAAATCGGAGAAAGCGAAGCATTATTTTGATTATGCGGCGATGAAAGAGCAAAATGGCGGCAAGCAAATGCAAAGTGTGTGGTATATCACTCCGCCAAAACAGCAGGAGAAACGCTATGGCAAACACCCCACCCAAAAACCCGAAGCCTTGCTTGAACGCATGATTGAGGCCTCTACGGTGGCGGGGCAGGTGGTGTTTGATCCTTTCTGCGGCAGCGGCACAACGGGCGTGGCGGCGATTCGACTGGGCAGAAAATTTATTGGCTGCGACCTTGAGTTAGAATATCTCGAAAAAGCAAAGCAGCGAATGCAAGATGTGCTTCACCTTCGCGCAGAGGTTTGCTAGAAGCCTCACATGACCCGATCTTTCCCGATTATTGATGACCTCTGCGTGGCTGGCAAAAAAGTGTTGCTGCGGATGGATTTGAATGTGCCGATGCAAGGTGGCAAAGTGCGCGATATGACGCGGATTTTGAAGCAATTGCCGACATTGCGCGAGCTTTCGGATAAAGACGCGAAGGTGATTGTGCTGTCGCATTTTGGCCGCCCCCAGAAAACGACGGGGGGGTATGACCCTGATTTATCGCTTGCACCCTTGGTAGATAGCTTAAGCGAAGCCCTCGGCAAGCCGATTACTTTTGGTTTGGATTGTGTGGGCAGCGAGGCAGTGAGCGCCACGCAGAATATGCAGAACGGCGAAGTAGTGCTGCTGGAAAATTTGCGTTTTCATAAAGAAGAAGAAAAAAACGAGAGCGGCTTTGCTGATGCGCTGGCGAGCCTTGGCGAGTTGTTCGTCAATGACGCTTTTTCGTGCTCGCACCGCGCTCATGCTTCGGTAGTAGGGTTGGCGGAGCGGCTGCCTACCGCAGCAGGCCGCCTGATGCAAGCGGAGCTGGAAACGTTGGAGGGGTTGTTCAACACCCCGAAACGCCCATTGGGCGCGGTGGTGGGCGGTTCGAAAGTATCGACCAAGCTGGCCATTTTAGATCATTTGATTGATCGGGTGGACATGATGATTATCGGCGGGGCGATGGCGCATACTTTCCTTGCCGCGCAGGGTTATGCGATGGGGAAATCTTTGTATGAGCCTGACCTCGTGCCTATTGCAAAAAAGATTCTCGACCATGCTGCCGAAACGGGCTGTGAGATTGTGTTACCTGTGGATATGGTGGTGACCAAAGCCTTTGCCGCCCATGCGCCGAATCGTATTATCGGTATTGACCATATCGCCGCAGACGAAATGGCGCTGGATGTGGGCACCGATAGTTTGATGAATATGATTGCGGCAGTCAAACGCTGCAAAATGCTATTGTGGAATGGCCCACTCGGCGCATTTGAAACCTCGCCCTTTGATGTGGCGACGGTGGCATTGGCGCGTGCAGTCGCGGCACAAACTGCCACAGGCAAGTTACATTCCGTGGCAGGCGGTGGCGATACCGTGGCGGCGCTTGCCCATGCAGGATTATTTGACGAATTCAGCTATCTCTCCACCGCAGGCGGCGCGTTTCTGGAATGGATGGAAGGCAAGCCCTTACCCGGTGTGGCGGCGCTGAGTCATGGATAGTGCTGCTTTTTTGATAGAAGAAGTAGCGGCAAACCGTCATAACGAAATGATATGCTCCGACTGACTGACATAAAACTGCCGCTTGATCACGCGCCTGAGGCACTGGCTGAGGCGGCATTGGCGCGCCTTAAGATTCCCGCCAGCGATTTGTTCTCCTGCACGGTGTTTCGGCGGGCGCATGATGCGCGGAAAAAATCTCATATCTTCCTCATCTATTCGCTTGATGTGGAGGTGAAGGACGAAGCAGCGGTGTTGAAGCGGTTTGCAAACGATTTGCATGTAAAACCCACACCGAATATCGACTATCAATTTGTCGCCCATGCCCCCGCCAATCTCACCCAGCGCCCGATTGTGATTGGCGCGGGGCCGTGTGGGTTGTTTGCAGGGTTATTGCTGGCGCAAATGGGCTTTAAGCCGCTGATTCTCGATCGCGGTAAAATCGTGCGGGAGCGCACGAAGGATACATGGGAGTTCTGGCGTAAATCGGTGTTGCATACGGAATCGAATGTGCAATATGGCGAGGGCGGGGCGGGGACGTTTTCGGATGGGAAACTCTATAGCCAAATCAAAGACTCTCGCCATTTAGGCCGCAAAGTGCTGACGGAATTTGTGAAGGCCGAAGCGCCGCCTGAAATTCTGACGGAGGCGCATCCGCATATCGGCACTTTCCGCCTCGTGAAGATGGTGGAGAATATGCGCCGTACGATTGAGTCACTCGGCGGCGAATATCGCTTTGAAAGCAAAGTGATGGGGCTGGATATTGACGACAGCCGTCAGATTCGCGGGGTGGTGCTGGAAAATGGCGAGCATCTTGCCAGTGATCATGTGGTGCTGGCGATTGGCCATAGCGCGCGTGATACGTTCGAGATGCTCGTAGATTTTGGGGTGTATGTTGAGCCGAAACCGTTTTCGATTGGCTTTCGCATCGAGCATCCGCAATCGCTGATCGACGTGGCGCGCTTTGGCGGATATGCGGGCAATCCTCACCTCGGCGCGGCGGATTATAAATTGGTCTATCACGCCAGCAATGGGCGCAGTGTCTATAGTTTCTGCATGTGTCCGGGCGGGACAGTCGTGGCAGCAGCGTCCGAAGAAGGCCGCGTGGTGACCAATGGCATGAGCCAATATTCCCGCAACGAGCGCAACGCCAATGCGGGGATTGTCGTGGGTATCACGCCCGAAGTGGATTATCCCAACGGCTTCCTCGCAGGTATGGAATTTCAACGCAAATGGGAATCGGCGGCATTCATCGCAGGCGGCAGCACCTATGCCGCACCCGCGCAACGTGTCGGCGATTTTATTGCAGGGCGCGCTTCCACCACCTTAGGCGAGGTGATCCCCTCCTATAAACCTGCCGTGAATCCTACCGATTTATCCTCTTGCTTGCCAGATTATGCGATTGCTGCCATCCGCGAAGCACTCCCCGCTTTCGGCAAACAAATTAAGGGCTTCGATATGGCAGATGCGGTGCTGACGGGGGTGGAAACCCGCACCTCCTCCCCCATCCGCATCAAGCGTGATAACGAAAGTTTGCAGAGCCTCAACACTAAGGGCCTCTACCCCGCCGGCGAAGGCGCTGGCTATGCAGGCGGGATTCTCTCGGCGGGGGTGGATGGGATTAAGGTCGCGGAAGCGGTGGCGCTGAGTATGGCGGCTGGCTAGTGTTGCGTGAAGTGACAAAAGGTGACAAAACCCTCTTTGCCTATCATTCGCTTAGAAAGCTCACCATGAAACTCATGATACTCAACCTGCCCCGCAGCTACACCGAAAACGAGTTGGCGAAATTGCTTAAAGCCCACGGCAATATCAAAGGCTGCGATTTGGTGATGGATGCCAATACGGGCAAATCCAAAGGCTTCGGCTTTGTTGAAATGGCGCTGGAACATGAAGGCAAAGCCGCCATCGCCGCGCTTAATGGCACCATGGTCGGCCAACGCAAAATTCGCGTGAAGGTTGCGTCTTAGTTCATGAAGTATTTTATTTTTGCGTGGCTGCTGCTCACTTTTTCGGGGCCATTGTGGCTGTGGTGGCAAGGGCGGGTTGATTTTAATGCAGATTATCGCACCGCCAATCGCGCCAGCGCAGGCATTGCCCCGCTGGCTTCAACCACATCTGAGGCGGTGATACAGGTTTATGCTGCCCGTGCATTTAACTGGCGCGGGCTTTTTGCCAGCCATAGCTGGATGGCGCTTAGGCCCAAAGGTGCCGCTGATTATACGGTGTATCAGGTGGTGGGGTGGAATAGTTATCATGGCCTGCCCGCACTCACGGTGATGGCCGATATTCCCGATCGTTTCTGGTATGGTGCCGCGCCTAATCTGGTGCTCGATGTTCGCGGAGAGCAGGCGGCGAAACTGATTCCGCGCATTGAACAGGCCGCAAAGGAATATCCCTATGCCGTGCCTTATACCGTGTGGCCGGGGCCCAACAGCAATAGCTTTCCTGCTTATATTGGGCGCGCTGTTCCTGAACTGCGCCTTGCCTTGCCCGCCGATGCGCTGGGGAAAGACTTTCTGCCGCAAGGGGCGTTTTTTGCCCGTGCGCCGAGCGGTACGGGTTATCAACTCTCCCTGTTCGGGATTCTGGGGGTAATGATCGCACAAAAAGAAGGCATTGAAATTAACCTGCTGGGCATGGTTTATGGGGTGCGTTTTTCGCCCTTCACCCTGTTGTTGCCAGGTTGGAACGGATAGCGCCTAAATCTCGCGCCAATCGAGAATAATTTTGCCGCTCTGGCCGGACTTCATCAGCTCGAAGGCTTCGTGGAAATCTTTATAGCTGAAGCGGTGGGTGAGGACGGGGGAGATGTCTAATCCGCCTTGCAGCATGGCGGTCATTTTATACCATGTCTCGTACATTTCGCGGCCATAGATGCCTTTAAGGACGAGGCCTTTGAAGGCGACCTGATCCCACGGGATGTTGGTTTCTTTTGGCAGAATGCCGAGCAGGGCGATTTTGGCGCCGTTGCGTACGGTGCGGATCATCTCGTTGAAGGCTTGGGGGTTGCCGGACATTTCGAGGCCAATGTCGAAGCCTTCATTCATGCCTTCTTCTTTCATCACCTGATCCAGCGATTTCTGGGTGACGTTGACGGCTTGGGTGGCACCCATTTTGCGGGCGAGGTCGAGGCGGTATTCGTTCACATCGGTGATAATCACTTTGCGTGCGCCTGCTTTTTGGGCGATGGCACAGGCCATGATGCCGATGGGGCCAGCACCGGTAATCAGCACATCCTCGCCCAGTAAATCGAAGCTGCAGGCGGTATGCGCGGCGTTGCCATAGGGGTCAAAAATCGCATACAGCTCGGTGGGGATTTCGGGGCGGGTCGGCCAGAGATTTTCCTGTGGTACGCTCACATATTCCGCCATGGCGCCATTGCGGTTCACGCCAATGCCGATGGTGTTACGGCACAAATGGCGTTGCCCTGCAAGGCAGGCGCGACAACGACCACACACAATATGGCCTTCTGCGCTCACCATCTGTCCGATGGTGAAGCCGTTTACATTCGCACCGATTTCGGCAATTTCGCCGACAAATTCATGGCCAATCGTCATGCCAATGGGGATAGTTTTTTGCGCCCATTCATCCCATTTATAAATATGGATGTCTGTGCCGCAAATGCCCGTATAATGCACGCGCACCAACACGTGCCCCGCGAGAAGTTCGGGCTTTGCGACTTCTTCCAGCCAGATGCCTTCGGTCGCTTTGGTTTTAACGAGTGCTTTCATGGGGTGTTCCTTTGTTCTTCTGCCTCTTTACCGCCGCAAGCAAGCCTTGGCAAATGCAAATATTCACGCAAATGTAAGGCACAGGTAAGGTAGGGGGCTTTTCTTAAAAGGGGGGCTGTGTTGTTTTAGCCCCCTGCATCGGGAGATACGGTGATGGTACCCTGCACGCCTGAAATCGTTCCTTCGGGCATTTCGAGAGTGGCGCCTGCGGGCGCTGCTGCGGGGGTGATTTGCTGTTGATAGG
Source organism: Rickettsiales bacterium (assembly GCA_044350115.1). Lineage (GTDB taxonomy): Bacteria > Pseudomonadota > Alphaproteobacteria > Rickettsiales > JALZUV01 > JBILIE01. The sequence goes on along the minus strand of JBILIE010000035.1, from coordinate 2,343 downwards.
TGCTTTGCACGGCGCGGGTGGCGTTGACGCCTTCGGCCTGACGCAGAAGCTCTTCCACCTGTTCATCCCCCGGCATCCGAATTTTGGGTTTAAGTACCTCGGCAGAAGTGGAAAGGTCGGTGATGGGCGCGAGATCGCCCGTCTCAGCTAAATCCCTCGCGAAGGTTGGAAATGCGAATAAACAAAGAAGCGCAGAGAGTTTTTTCGTCATGCCTTAGTGTAACCTGTTGCATGGCCTGTATCAAGCCGTATGCTGCAAGTCACAAGACAATAAGGACTCCCTCCGAGCAAGGCGAGGCGGCGGAACGCCGTGGGGGAAAGCGAAGCTCGGGGGAGTATCCCCCACAAAAAAAGGACTCACCATGGCGATGTATATTGTGGCAGGGAAACATAAAGGACGGCGGATCGAATCCCCCGAAGGCCGTGATGTGCGCCCCACGGCGGCACGCACGCGGGAGGCGGTGTTTAATATTCTTGCTCATGGACGTTTTGGTGAGAAAGAATTGCTAAAAGGCCGCGTGGCCGATGTGTTTTGTGGGTCGGGCGCGATGGGGCTGGAGGCGCTTTCGCGCGGTGCTAAAAGCATCACGTTTGTGGATAAAAGCCGCGATTCGCTGGAAGCGGCAGAATATAATACCAAACAATTTGGTGAAATGGCCAATGTTCGGCTGATTCGCGCCGATTCCAGCCAGCTTCCCCCTGCGCCGCATCCACATGAAATTCTGCTGATTGACCCGCCCTATCGTAGTGGGTTGGCGGTCGGCGCACTCAATACTGCCCGCAGCGGCAGTTGGCTCATTCCTGAAGGGGTTGCGGTGGTAGAGCAGGCATGGAAAGAGCCGCTGGTGGTGCCAGAAGGCTGGACACTCCTCGACGAGCGCAGATACGGTAATACGCGGGTGGCCTTGCTGGAATTGCAGGGATAGTGCTTCCTTATCTCTGGATATTTCTAAACAAGCGTCTTTTTGCGCGCGGCAATGCTTTGTGCGGCGACTTTGGCCTGATATTCTCGCTCGGTGATTTCCTCTCCCTGCCATCGCACGGCAGTGACGGAAACTGGTCGCAGGCCTTTGCCGACAAAATAGCCCTCTGCACTTAATTTGCTTCCTGTTTCGGTGACAATGCACGGCACGCTGTCTAGCATATAGTAAGTTTTTTTATCCACGACCTTTCTCCTCGGCGGGGTGTTGATAGGTGGCTTCATATTCATCGGTGAGCAATTGGGCATAGACTCTGTGTTTGATCGCCGACCCGTTCATTGTCTCATAGGGGCTGTGTTTTACATAGAGTGTGGCGAGGGGGTGTAGATCCTCTGGCAAAATTGCCTCATTTAGTTGCGGAAATTTTTTACGTATATTGAGATCGTAAAGCCCTGCCATCGCCCCAGTCCCCGATTTTGCCATCGCAAAACAGAGCGCGGCATGGAGGTGTTCTAGATCGCGGTGAAGGTCTTTCGCATAATCTTCCCGCGCTTGATCTGTTAGCGTATTTAATTCCTCTTTGGCCATCATTGCCAAGCCGGTCACGTCACTCACCCTCATTTTAATCTCTGCATCGGCAAAAACTTTGGCGACTGCGGGATCAGGTGGGGTTTTATTATACATTAGCTGCATCACTCGCGAAGTTTCTGCAATAAATTGTGGGAAGCGCTTCCCCAAATGCGCGAAGTCTATTTCGCCATTTTCATTTTCTAATAAACGTGTGCATTCATAAAGTGGATGAGTATATTTTTCTATTTTGCGAATATGTGCATCGTCTGATTTTATCTCACCCCCCCAAAAGATACCGTCTTCTACCTCGCCCATATTTACATTCATTAACCATTTTGGGCTTCCTGTCTGTGCAATTTGAAAATTCTTATCGCGATAGTACTTTTCTGGCGTACCCTCTTCTGCCGCAGAATAAATTTTCCAGCCTTTCTTTTCGGCATTGCGGCGAAAGGCTGCGTTATAATGAAACTCAGTTTCGGGGCGATTAAACAGGGGATTAATCCGTGAAATATCGTTCATTTGCTGCCAATTGCCGTCTTTTTCATAAATCAGCTTTTCAATGGTGCGCTTCCACGATTTTTTACCGCTTTCAATAAAATCAATGGCGGGTGGAAGAGTCTGATGGGTGAATCTGGAGGTTGCTTGTGCTGCCAAAAGGCAGAGGCTGTTGCGTGTAGCTTCTAAATCTTGCAGCAAGGGATGCTGCAAGCTGCTCATTTCTCGGAAAAGTAGTGGAATATCGTCAACAAGGCGTGAGGCAGGCCCCTGTTTGTTTTCGCGCGGCAAAAGCTCTTTAATCTTGGGTAATTCAAATGCTGAAACGCTTGAAATGGCCGGCTGTTCGGCAAGCTTG
>JBILIE010000208.1:0-3390 GCA_044350115.1 Rickettsiales bacterium | reverse complement strand
CAATCCAACGATATTTTGCCATTCTCAAAGAATTTTTTGATGATTTCTTTGCAATCCGCAATATTCGCCTCGCCTTTTGCCCCCACACGACCATAGGCCATGCGATAAAACTGCAAACGATTCACCGCCTCGCTCGCACTTTGGGTAATCAGCTCAATAGCTTGCCCCTGCATTCCCGTATCTTCTTCCGCCAGAAATTCAGCACCATTCGCAATCGCGCCCACTGGCCCTGTAATATCGTGACACAGGCGCGTACACAGCAATTCCATCAATTTTGTTTCTGAAGCGGACATGGGAAAATTTCTCCTCTATAATAGGTCACCATAGAGCCAGTTTATTGACGAAAGATTAACAAGACGCGTCCGATTGCATTTTATCTCAATAAGTGATATATCCTATAAAAACTGCCCTAAAATAGGAAATATCCTTTGTCCACTGCACTCATCAAAAATCTGAAATATGCCATGCAACAGCGCAACTTAAGCGCGATAGAACTGGCGCGTATAGCCGATTTCAAGCCTTCTTTTATCTATGATATTTTAAACGGAAAATCCTCCAACCCCAGCTCAACCAAGCTGGCAAAGCTGGCGGATATTCTCGAAATATCGCTCACCGATTTACTTGGCCTTACCCCTACCACGCCTGCCTCTAACGAAAATTATGTGATGATTTCGAGCATTCTGGTGGCAGCTTCGGCGGGAGCGGGCGCTGCTGTGCTGGAAGAACGCGAAGGCGAGCCTTACTACTTCCGCCGCTCATGGGTGCGCGATCGCCTGAATGCCACGCCTGAAAATCTGCGGATGATTTTTGTGCAGGGCGATAGTATGGAGCCAACGCTCTGCCAAGGCGATATGATTCTGGTAGATATCACGCAAAAAAACCCCTCACCGCCGGGAATTTTTGTGTTGTTCGACGGATTAGGGCTGGTCGCCAAACGGCTGGAATTTCTCTCGCATTCCAAACCACCCTCTATCCGTCTGCTATCCGATAACCCTCAATATCTACCCTACGAACGCGCCATCGCCGAAGTCAATATCATCGGCCGCGTTGTCTGGTTCGCACGGGAGATGTAAAGACTACGCCTTCAAAAAGCCCAGCTCATACACCATAGGCACGAGTTTCTCGGTAAGGGTTTTATAGGCTGCCTCAAATGCCGCAAAATCAATCGGCACATCATCGCCCATTTCATTGCGTTTTTTCAGCGCGTTGCGGATTTGATACCAGCCGACGTCGGCGCGGTTGAGTTTTAACTCCTCGCGCACGGTGTGGACATCGGTTTGGCTGAAATACACCCGCCAGAGTTCGCGACCAGCGTCTAGCACCGCTTTAGCCTCGGGGGAGAGATTGTGTTTGCCGTCATTGCGAGGCGAAGCCGAAGCAATCCAGTCTTTCTTTGAGGCAGCATCTGGATTGCCGCGTCGGGCTTCGCCCTCCTCGCAATGACGGAGGGAAGCCAAATACCGCACCATGAAGTCTGATTCAAACCTGTCACGCGCGTTCACTTCGCTTTCGGTGAAGGGGATGAAGTGGTTGACGATGCTCCATTTCCGCCCGTTCCATTCCAGATTATCCGCACTGGCGGTTCTTTGGCAGCGATTAAACAACATCCAGATCAGGCAATCAGTTTTGAACTCATTGGAAAGTGGCGCAGAGGGCTGAAGAAACTGATCCCGATCGTTAATCCATGTCGGCTTAATCAACCGCCGCACGGCAAACACCACCGCTGCTTGCCAGAGATTTTCAGGGGTGATGTAAAAGCCGTTTCCTCCACCATACACAGAAGAGTAAATGATGGTCTGTTGTTCGGCGTGTTGCAGGTCATTTACACCACAATACATGTAAGCCACTGCATTATCTGACCATGTTTTAACACGAGGGTTTGTTACAACAGGAGAGATTGCATTTTTTAACGGAATAACAAAATCCGCATTCGCTTTAGGGCGTTTTATCCATACATTTAGGTAAGAGCTACTTGGTAAGTTATAAAACAACTTACTACCTATTGGCCGTGCCTCTTTATCAAGTACTTCCACTTCAATTTGTGTGATGGGCGTTTTCTTTTTGGCGGTCTGGTTGGTTTTCCAGATGAGAAAGCCAATAGGAAATTTTCCCGTCAATCCATCAAAGGCTTTGTTGTGTACAATAAAGCCGCCCTGAAATTGTGCGTTCCAATTCTGGCGAAACTTCTCAAAATTTGGCGCGTTCACATATTTTAATGTGCTGAACATGGCGATGGTGGCAGAAGGTATTTCTGTAGCAATACGTGCTAGGAACTGCGTAAACAATTCATTACTTGCCTTGCCGAAGTCACCCATAGACACAGCAAATTTTGTCTTTGAAACGCCATCCTTATTTTCTGCATCTACTCCGTCAGCAATGTTTCGGAAGTTCGTAGCCTCCGCATAAGGCGGGTTAATCAGCACCAGAATCTTTTTCCCGCTCGCAATCGCCTCGCGCAGCTCTTTGGGCAGTTTGTTGGTGAGGCTATAATCTATCTGGCCGAAATCGTTGATGTCGTCGTTCAGGTAATCATATTGAAAGCGCGTGGCGGCGACGCAGGTTTTGGTGGCGCGCATCACATCCACATCGGCCTGATCCAGCGTGCTCATAAACACATTGCGGGGGTTGGAGTGTTTCACTTCCAAATTCCCCACGCCGCAGCACATATCCCACACGATGTAATTCTGCTGCCAGTTTTTGCCCAGCGTTTCGCTTAATTTATCATAGGCTTTGTCCACCACATGCAGCGGGGTGTAATACGCGCCTTTGAAGCTGCGCTCGTCCAGCGGAATCAAACTATCGCGCCGCTCTAACAAATAATCGCGGTATTCTTTTTCGGGCGGGCGGTGGTAAATCGCCCAGAACTGACGGTAGCCCTCTTTGTTGCCGAGTTCGTAAATCTTGCCTTCCAGCATAAACACAGGCGCATTGTTTTTATGCAGCAATTCGGCGGGTAGGTTATCGTGGGTGGAAACCGTGCCATCGCTCATAATATCGGCGAAGAACAGCAGATTGTATTTGTCTTCCGGCACGCCCTGAATCTCGCGCCCGATCATCTCCACCCATTTGTCGAACACCTGTTTGAGGTTATCCGGAGTAATCTGCGTGCGGATGATGTCGCCCGATTTAATGGCGGCTTTGACGGTGCTAATAAACTCGTCTTCATGCGTGGCAATGCGGAAGGAGACGAGGTAAGTGCCGATATAAGCCGAAACCGCATCCAGCGCTTCTTTGGGGAATTGGCTGGCGGATTTCCCCCATTTAATCGTTTTCTTTTTCAGGAACGGCAGGACATCCGCCGTTTTCATAATCGCCGCTTTTTCGGTATCTATCACGGCCAGAAAGGGCGGGATAGGCTCGCCCTTGTTCAAATCCACCTGCACATAATGC
>JBILIE010000207.1:0-3395 GCA_044350115.1 Rickettsiales bacterium | reverse complement strand
TAATATATTGTTATATAAATATTTATATATTGATATAAAACTATCGCACCCCTATCCGCACCCCTAAAAACTTTCGCTACCCCCTTTTGTAGGGGTGTGTCGGGAAGAGTGAGGAGCAACCGCATAATACAGGGGTAAGCGATTAACTCGCCGCTTTCATCAGGCTGCAACCGGATGGTGCGTTCCATAGGGGTCGTAACATAGGTTATTTCTTCACCCATTTTCCATCAGAAGACTGATAGAGACTGTCAGAAGGTAATTTCTGTATCACCTGCACAGCGGCGAGTTTGGCTACCACATCAACCGTTTCACCATTCTCTTTGGAGATGCGTTGATATTCTTGTTTGCGCCGAGCATTGATGTCGGTGACTAGTGATTGCACCTCGGTGCCGCCTTTTATTATCGCAACATAGCCGTTGGATAATTCTCCCACCACACCTTGCGCTCGCGCTTGCGCAAGATCCAGCGCTAATGCGGGGAATGCGATTAAAGCGAAGAAAAGCCCTAACAGGGTGGAGTGGTTACAAATCATTTTTTTCATGAGAGACCTCTGCTAAATTTAGAAAATATCGGGGTTGTGCGAGATAGCGCTTTTGACGTCCTTATCGATTTCCACTTTGATATGATGTTCGATATTCACGTTTAAATTTATTTCAATCGGCTTGTCCGGCGCCTGCAACTGCACCGTAGGGGTGCATGCCCATAATAACGGTAGGAACAAAACATGGATTCCCATCCGGGTAAGGCGGGGTGCATAAAGTGCAAAAAATAGTTTCGTCATGGTTTTTCCTGTGTATGCAGCAGCGTTTTAAGATCGTTAAAAGGCAAAAGACTTTGTTGTATGAGCGGTAAGATATCGCCAGTCAGGTTGATATTCAGCTTTACGGGACGCGCGTCTGTTGCGTTGGGATTACGACCCTCCAGCATAAGATGGATCGCTGATTTCTTTCCGTCAGGTGAAGATACTCTTATTTGCAGTTTAGTATAATGAAAATTTTCCAGCGTGCCGCGCGCGAGTGCAAGTTGGGCATTATCGCCGGGCAGTAGATCCGGCGAGACAAAGAGTGTGCCTGCCTCCAGCGCTTCGGCAACGCCTTGTTGCAGCGTAATCTGCCCGTTGGGGTGATAGGTCACTGGCAGCATGCCACTGATTTTACCAACAGCCTTGACCTTATCTTCTCCTATTTCCTGCAATAAGGTTGCGAGTTGTACCTCGTGCAGTTGGATTTTGACGGCAATAGGCTTATTCATGGCCAGCGGTAAGTTCAGTGCATCTACGGCTATATGCCCACCGCCCCAGGGAAATTCCAGATGCTTCACCAGCATCTTTCCGGTAAGGGGGCGCGCAACGGGCAGAGTGAGCGTTATGTCGCTGCGATAGGTTTTATCGCGACTTACTGCATGCAGTTGTAGCAGAAGATTTTTGCTGCTGAGGGTATAGTCCGCCTTCACCTTTAGCGGCGGTAGCGGAAGTGATAATCCGCTGAGTTTGAAAGAAGCAATATCCAGTTTGCCTTTCCACTGGCGGCTCGCTTCATCAAAGGTGGCATCCAGTATGGCAGGGCTGATTTTAAGGGCATAGGGTTTGGCATTAGCAGCAATATCCTGCGTTTTGAGCGTGAGCTTTGGTGTAGGTGCAAGCGCCATATCCAGGCGGAATGGCAGTGTATAATTGCCGTGATCGGTTTGAACTTTAAGTTTTCCCTTGCTGATTGCCACCGAGTTTGGAAATAACCCGTGAATCGCGGCGGCATCAAAAAGCGGATTATTTTCCTCTGTCTCTGCAGCAGCAGAATGAAAATTCTCCAACCCGCCAAGAGTCCATCCCCCTTTAGAGGAGTAAAGGCTTCCAGAGAATCCCTCCGCTTCCAAACGGTCTAGCTTGCCTTTCCACAGCTGCTTCAGTTGATAATTTACTAGTAGCCGGCCTATATGCATCGGGGATGCCCCCGTGCTTTCCAGTTCAATATCCGTCACCACCGCTTCACGGTTGTTTAACTTCTCTACTTTCAACGAAGTCGCCTGAATGCCATAAACGGTCAGTGCCTGTCGCAGTTTATATTCCGCCGCCGAGGGCAGATATTGCCAGAAGATCACACTGCCAGCCGCAAGGGCAGCAAGCAGCAGGAAAAACCAGAACCAGTATTTCTTCATCTGTATGTTTTCTGGCCATTGTCATGACCGTAGTGGTAGTGCGGAGTTAATTGTGTATTTTATCTATAACACACCGAGTCTCATCCGTATCACATTAGTCTTGAATCGAGCCCCCGCAACCAAACTTAATTTTACACTCTGCAAAGCAATACATTAATCCTTAAAAAATCTGGCAATAAGCCAGCCGCCAGTAGCTGCAACCGCAGTGATAAACGTCCCCCAAGCCATATCAATAATTGCCAGTGTTGGAGACCACCCGCGCAAGGTAGCCAAGTTGGTTAAATCATAGGTTGCATAAGCAAAAAACCCAAATAAAGCACCATAAATCAATACAGTTTGCAATGAGCTGGCAGCAGCGCTGCCACTAACGAATATCACAATACCCACTGGATAAATGAGGTAAAATAATATCCCCGGCAGCAAATGAAATTCCAGCAAGTCACCCATGTGTTTTTTGTAAAAACCACTGGCGATGACATTCAGCCAAACCATATCTATCATAATCATGATGGCTAGGGTGGCAAAATACAGAATCATAGTGTGTTTCACTGTGCCGCTCTCTATCATTCTAACTCACCAATTCTAGTGCTTTATCAACAAAAGTAGCGCCCTCAGCTTTTTTGCCTTTGAGTGTTGCCATATCGATCACATAGCGGAAATCAATTTCTCCATTTTCGATTTCAGCAAACGCATCACCCAATGTGTCAATATCGATAATCTTAATATCGGAAACAATGTTATGCTCAGCGCAGAAATCAAGCACCTCCTGTGTTTCGGCAATACTGCCTATGAGTGAGGTGCCAAGGCTTTTGCGATCAGGAATCATTTTGCTCAAATCAACTACTTTTGAAAGCGGCGCAATACAACCTACGACTGTCAACGTGCCATCACGTTTGAGCAGGGTCATGTAAGGATTAACATCGTGCGGCTCGGGAATGGTACTTAGGATAAAATCCAGGCTCCGCTCATGCTGCTTCATGCTATCTTTGTCTTCAGATAAAATGACCTGTTTCGCGCCAAGCTTTTTGGCATCTGCCGACTTATCTGGCGAGGTGGTGATAACGCTCACTTCTGCGCCCATAGCCACCGCCAGCTTCACCGCCATATGACCAAGACCGCCCAAGCCTGCGACGCCCACTTTGGTGCCTTGCCCGACCTTCCAATGCTTCAGTGGCGAATAGGTAGTAACACCCGCGCACATGAGCGGCGAAGCGGCCGCCGCATCCATTCCCGCAGGGATA
>JBILIE010000226.1:0-3030 GCA_044350115.1 Rickettsiales bacterium | reverse complement strand
CGTAATGATTTAATTAGCGTCAGGCCATCCATGGGCGACATTTCCCATTCGGTGATGATAATATCGACATGTTTACGCGTCAGTGAATTAATGGCTTCTCGCCCAGAGCGCACATGGGTGATGTTGCTCAAACCCATGTGGCGCAATGTTTCCTTCAATACATCTGCCATCAATAAATCGTGATCGGCAATCAAAATATGGGCTTTATCAAGAGCGGTTTTTGCTTTTTTCATGGTCGTATTTTTACAATCAAATGGTGCGCTGCACAATGCCTCTCGCGATTCAGAAAACATGCAGTAAGTAATTTATTTTAATGCTGAATAAATAAAAATAGTTAATAAATCGTTAATTGTCCAGCAGGAAATTAACCTTGTTTGCGCGTAAAGATGATTTCGGTTTTGCTGCTCAATTCCGGCTGGAAGCGGTATCCGTCTGCGCCAAATTGTTTTAGGTCTGCGAGGGTGCTGATGTTTTCTTTCAGCAAATATTGCGCCATCCTGCCGCGTGCGCGTTTGGCAAAGAGGCCAACGACTTTTAATTGATTGCCTTTTGCTTCTTTAAATACGGGGGTGATGAGGGTGCCCTGTAGTGCTTTGGGCTGAACAGCGCTGAAATATTCTCCGGAGGCGAGGTTAATCACGCTCTTTTCTGTGTGAGCCTCTAGGTCGGCATTGATTTGTTGGGTGATTCTTTCTCCCCAGAATTGATAGAGGTTTTTGCCGCGAGGATTCGTCAATTTGGTACTCATCTCCAGTCGATACGGTTGTATGAGATCGAGCGGGCGCAGCAGGCCATAGAGGCCAGAGAGTATCCGCAGGTTCTCCTGCGCGCGCTGTTGGCTCTTAGCATCAAAGCTTTCCGCCTCTAAGCCTTCATAAACATCGCCCTTGAAGGCATAAAAGCAGGGGCGAGCATTTTGCGGGGTAAAAGGTATTTTCCATTGCTGAAAACGGTCGTAATTTAACTGTGCCAGCTTTTCGCTGATACTCATCAGCTTGCCGATTTCGGCAACTGATTTCTGGCGTAGCTCGTTCACCAGCAAGGAGGATTCAGCCAGTAAGCGCGGCTGTGTAGGCATCACGACGGGCAGGGGAGATTCAAAATCAAGCGTTTTGCTAGGCGAAAGGAGGATAATCATATGTTTTGAAGGGCTGCAATTTGGTGAATTACGCTAGACCCTGCGGGAGGGGTGGTCACTTCTGATTACCCTGTTAAATCAGTAGGGCGAAGTAGTCTGTTAGGGTGTACATAGTAGCAGTACATCGTAGCAGTTTCAAGTCAAATATAGCTCTGAGCCAAGGTGTTACTAGGGGATAGAGTTTTGGGGAGTGTAGCTTTGCTACAATGTCTTTTCAATGTGATTCCCAGTTTCGTCATCGAACTCGTTATGGCAAGGGGGGCTTATATATGGCTTAAGATGGCTTATTATCATGCTTCACAGTGCAAGAAACGCGAAGGACCCTACGGGACACGCCATGAGAGTCTATCTTTTTGTATTAAAATAAACTTCTCTGGCGGCTTTCAAAAAAGACCAACAAAAAGACCAACAAAATGGGGCATTGGGGGATTTAGGTCTAAAATTCAAGGTGAAGAGTTTTCTCTCTCTCAAAACTTTTTCACCCGAAGAAGCAACTAAGTCATACTTCTTTTACTATAAAGAAAATCAAAATGAAAGATTTTTCATTTTGTATTGTGAGAGAAGGAAGCATCTGACCACTGCGGCATGCTTTATCAGCTTAGCTCTGTGAAAACTATACTTTTACACCTGTCGCTATAAAATTTAGAGCCACTTCGTGACCTAACTTCCAAGCTCTTTCAAAATGCTCTTCCGTTGCTGCATAGAACTCCCCGCCCAACCATTGTGCGTGCTTAGATAAATAGTTTTTCATTGCATTTTCTCCTTGCTCTGCGGCTTCGAAATTAGGGTAGGCAGGGTTTTTATCCAGTCGTGTTGAGCGGTGCAACTCCCACTTAATTCTTCCTTCTGGGATGGTTTTAGGTAAAGCCCTCTGAAAGCATGAAAGCCGAACACTCGGACTAATAGAAAGGCCTATTTTATAAATCTTCAGTTCTGACATCTCACCAAGAAAGCCTTTGGTCTCTCCCTTCATAATTAGAGAGTAAAGCTCTTTCTCTGTGTCTATGGGTTCGCCACCAACCACATACCCAGATCGGTTCGCCCACCATCATAACGCTTTTAATTTGCTCGCCACACAGCACTTTTATTAGTTCATATTGAGCCCGATTTAAGTCTTGAGCCTCATCAACACATAAATGTTTATATTTTGCCCTGTAGATGTCCCCACACCAGGGTTGTTCAAGCAAAATACGGTGCGCGTAAACGAGAATGTCATCAAAATCTATCCCTCCACCTGCAAGCAGGGCTTCCTGGTAACCTTGAAGCAGCTGCCATAGATTATCTTCGTCCGTATATGCTTCTTTGATTTCTTCTTCCGTTAAGAGATCGCGCTTCACAGCAGAGAACTGATCCATGTATCTCTGAATCTTGCGGTTTCTGTCTTTCTCATCTTTTGAATCAAAAAAAGTATCTGGATCAATCCCACTATCAGTTAGCGACTGCAAAAAAACAGCTTTTCTATCTTGATCGCGTTCGTAGATATGCAGTTCTGTAGGTAAACCAATGGTATTGCCATACTGCTCAAGAACTCTTTGTGCGATACCGTGAATAGTGGAAATCCAACACCTATTATCAACCCCATCAATATCATCTAAACGAACTTGCATTTCTTCAGCTGCTTTGTTCGTAAATGTAAGCGCGATAATCCCATCCTTTTTTGTATTTTGAAGAATGTGCCTAATGCGCTCAGTAAGGACACGAGTCTTTCCTGCACCTGCAGAAGCCAATACCTGAATTGGTTGGCCAATTTCAGCTTTAATTACACTCAGCTGTGCCTCTGATATGTTTATCATAATTTTAGCCATTTAGTTAGTTGTTGAAGAGCCTCTGTCACAGCAATGGGCGTGATTTTGGCGGGGTCTTTTTTGTTGGGGTTTTCTCGAATTACATCT